>NZ_BJLL01000022.1:0-37143 GCF_007996925.1 Enterococcus sp. NBRC 3427
AAGCAATTTTCGTACATTCCTTCTTATTTCTTGAAGCTGACCACTTCTGTCACAGCCTCTCCACTAAACAGTGTTCAATCAGATATAGTTTCCAGTGATCGTTTGTGCGTTCTTTAATCCTCCTGGAATCCCTTCATAAAGGATACTTCCACCACCAGATCCACCTTCTGGACCAAGATCAATGATCCAATCAGCACTTCGGATCACATCGAGATTGTGTTCAATAACAATGACCGTGTTCCCTTTATCCACTAAGTTATTGATAATTCGAATCACATTTTCGACATCTGACATATGCAGTCCTGTTGTTGGCTCATCTAGAATGTATATTTGTCCATTTGTTTTCAATTCATTAGCTAATTTCAGCCTTTGCGCTTCTCCGCCAGACAAGGTATCCATCGGCTGTCCAAGAGTCAGATAACCAATACCAACTTCTTTTAGATTCTCAAGCTTTCGCTGGATCTCTTTCTCATCAAAAAATTCAAGTGCTTCTTCTATGGTCATATCCATAACTTCTACGATATTTTTTCCACGATAACGATAATCCAAAACAGCTGGATCATAACGTTTCCCATGGCAATTTGAACAAACTACCTCTGATTTGTCCATAAAGGATAGATTAAGCTCGATTATACCCGTTCCTTTGCATTCTGGACAAGCCCCTTTAGAATTGTAGCTGAAATATCCAGCATCAACTTGATTTTCTTTACCAAAGGCTTTCCGAATATTATTCATGATCCCACTGAATGTGGCTGGATTTGACCGTTTGTTCGTATGGATTGGATTTTGATCAATAAGTAGGCTCTCTGGAAAGTCTTTTACAAATACTTGATTGACCAATGTACTCTTGCCAGAACCAGCTACCCCTGAAACAACGGTAAAAACACCTTTAGGGATTTCTAAGCGAATATTTTTTAAATTATGCAAAGAGCTCTGGCGGCTAATGAAGGTTTCTGAAAATGTCCGTACTTCTTTTTTGATTGGTAATTGATGTCGCAAATAGTTTCCCGTTAACGTACCAGAATCCAGTAATCCATCATAATCCCCAGTATACATGATCTCACCGCCGTGACTTCCAGCATAAGGTCCTACATCCACGATATGATCGGCCACCTTGATGACATCAGGATCATGTTCGACTACCAGAACTGTATTCCCTTCATCTCGGATTTTTTTTAATAAATCATTAAGTAGGTGGACATCTCTAGGATGCAATCCTGTACTTGGCTCATCAAAAATATACATCATATTAGTCAAACTGCTAGCTAATTGCTTCACCATTTTTACTCGCTGTGATTCCCCTCCTGATAAACTTGAAGTCTCGCGTGTCAATGTCATATAGCCTAATCCAATATCAATCAAATCTTGGATACGTTTTTTGATACTGGCAATCAATGGATGACGCTCTTTGTTATCTAACGTTTCTAGTATTTGTAATAGTGAAGATAATTCTTTTGCTGTCAAATCGTATATATTATAACCGTTTATTTTAGAGTTTAGGACTTCGTGTGAGAAACGTTTTCCTTGGCATTCTGGACAAGTGTCCATCTTGGTATACGTCTCCAGAACCTTTGCTGTTTTTTTCGTTGTTTCTTTTTCAGTATGGACATTGGTTCGCATGAATCGAGTGACAATCCCTTCATAAGTCACATTCATATCTCCCGCACTTGGTATATTGATTCTCTCTGCTTTTCCATACAATAATCGATCGTATTCTTCTGATGTGTATTCGGAGATTGGTTTGTTTGGGTCGAATAAACCAGTCTCTGCATACATTTTCCAATACCAAGTCCCTACCGTGAAATTGGGAAGCAAGATTGCTCCTTCATTTAGTGAGCGTGTCGCATCTACGGCGGCATCGATATTCAATGTTATCGTTTTTCCAATTCCTTGGCAGACAGGGCACATACCTTGAGGATCATTAAATGAATACGCATTGGCATAACCTAATGGCGTTTCAGCAAAGCGTGAAAATAAAATTCGAAAAAGTGCCTGGATATCCGTTGCAGTACCTAAAGTGGATCGAGCATTTCCTCCCAGTTTCTTCTGATTGATCAAAACAGCCGTAGATAAATGCTTGATCTCATCAATATCAGGTCTGCTATATTTAGGCAAAAAATTACGTGCAAAACTACTAAAAGTCTCATTCAGCTGTCTGCCCGCCTCCTGTGCAATCGTATCAAAAACAATAGAAGATTTGCCAGATCCTGATACGCCAGTAAAGATAGTAATTTTATTTTTGGGGATACGCAAATCAATGTTTTTCAAGTTGTTTTCTCGTGCATGAATCAATTCAATATACTCTGTCATCCTTGTTTCTCCTTTAAAATCGATTTTTAAACAAATCTATGGCGAACAACGGGCAGTAATAGGGATTTATAGTTTGACAGAAGAAGAAAAGAAAAGCAAGTAATATTTTGTTAAATAAAAAAACTGATACATCCGCATCTCTGCTTCATGTATCAGCTTTTACTTTGGATTACACTGCTTCTTCACGTAGTTTTTCCGCAAATTCATTGATTTTGCGAATGCGGTGATTGATTCCCGATTTGGATATCGCACCTGAGGGGATCATTTCCCCTAACTCTTTCAAACTGACTTCTGGATGCTGAAGCCGGAGTTCAGCAATTTCCTGAAGTTTTTCAGGAAGGGCATGCAGACCGACCTTTGCTTCGATCAATTCGATGTTTTCAATTTGTTTAGAAGCCGCATCGATCGTCTTATTCAAATTTGCTGTCTCACAATTAACTAGGCGATTGACCGAATTTCTCATATCCCGTACAATCCGCACGTCTTCAAATCGAAGCATCGAATTGGTTGCACCAATCAGTGTCAAGAAATCAGCAATCTTTTCTGCACCTTTTAAATAGGAAATATAGCCATTGCGTCGTTCAAGCGTTCGAGCATGCAGTCCGTAATAATTCAACATATCGCAAATGTCTTGGTTATGCTGTTCATAAATGGAAAATATCTCTAAATGATAACGGCTTGTTTCCGGATTATTGACTGAACCCGAGGCCATAAAAGCCCCACGTAAATACGAACGCATTTTTTGCGAATTCCCCATAATCTCGTCCGAAACGTGTCCATTGAACATCATACCATCCATAATATCAAGGTCCATCAACACATCTTTTGTGCCTTGCTTCAAGCGGACGATATAGACATTGTTCTTTTTTAATTTCATTTTTTTACGAACGAGTAGCTCACTTCGTACCTGATAATGATCTTTCAAAAGAGAATAGATACGTCTGGCAATTGCAGCATTTTCTGTTTGGACGTTCAAAATAAACTGCTGGTTCACAATACCTAAAGAGCCGTTCATCCGCAACAAAGCAGCTAATTCTGCTTTCGCATGTTCTCGATGAACTTCCAAACCAGTTAGTTCTTTCTTCACATCTGCAGCAAATGACATCCTATTCTCCTCCTTTCTCCAACAATAAATTGCTTAATATTTTGAACCGAAAACTAATCGGAACAATTCTTCTACCACTTTGTCTCCATCATGGAAGACACCACCGTCTTTCAATTCTAAAAAGTCGGTAGAAACCACTCGACAGCCTTCATTTCTCAATCCGTTGAAATCATGTGCGACTTGTACTAAGTACTCATCATAGATTTCCGGGTCCATATAATCTTCTGGTACTTTTTCCGTATTGACTAGTACCGTGTCGATAAAGGGCTGCTTCAAATGCTTGTGTAAGACACGTATATGATCGGCATCGGTGAAGTGTTCAGTTTCCCCTTTTTGGGTCATGATATTACAGATATACACGGTTTCAGCAGTTGTATTAATCATAGCTTCGCCAATTTCTGGTATCACTAAATTGGGAAGGATGCTGGTGAATAAACTGCCGGGACCCAAAACGACCATGTCGGCATCCATAATTGCTGAAACGACTTTTCGTGCCGCTTTAGCTTCACTTTTATCATTCGTGTTGCAAACATAGACATGATCGATCGTTTTGCGATCAATCGCGATTTTAGATTCTCCTACTGCAGTCGTTCCGTCTTTAAAGACCGCATGCAAGGTCAAAGGCGTTTCTGAAGAAGGATAGACGTGTCCATCTACATGCATCATTTTCGCTAATAATTGAATCGCCTCGTATGTGCTTCCTCGCATTTCGGAAACTGCAGCAATGATCAGGTTACCGATCGTATGATTGGCTAAGAACTGATCTTCTTTTTTAAAACGATATTGGAAAATATCTTCATAAAATTGCGGCATATCCGATAACGCTACTAAGACATTTCTCAAGTCACCAGGAGGAGCCATAGCAATCGATTCTCTGATTGCACCGCTGCTTCCACCATCATCCGCAACAGTCACTACTGCCGTGATATCTGCTCCCTGATTTCGTAAACTTTTTAGGATAACCGGCAGACCCGTGCCACCGCCGACCACTACGATCTTTGGTTTTCTTATCCGGTAGGTTTTCATTTTCACGACCGGTTCACCGTCTCTTTCCTTTTATCCTTGTCCCGATGTGTCACATTGACTTTATATGTTTTTCCTAAAGCATTTGCCAAACGTTCAGTCAACGCCACAGAACGGTGTTGGCCGCCTGTACAGCCGATTGCAACTGTCAAGCTGCTTTTTCCTTCTTTGATATATCCAGGCAATACAGTTTCCAGAAGATCCAAGAATTTATGGTAGAAAGATTGTGTTTCATCAAAGGACATCACATAATCATAGACTGGCTGGTCTTTACCGGTTAGTGGTCTTAGTTCTGGAATATAATGAGGATTTGGCAAAAAACGTACATCCATCACGATATCAGAGTCAATCGGCAACCCATATTTAAAGCCAAATGATACAAATTCAATTCGAAATCCTTGGTCTCCCTTTGACTTGAAAGACTCGTTGATTTTTTCGCGTAATTGTCGTGGTGTCAATGTCGTGGTGTCAATGATCACGGAAGCTTGTGCTTTCAAGTCGTCTAATATTGCCCGCTCTTTACGGATTCCTTCAGTGATCAAACCGTCCATTGCCATCGGATGCGCTCGTCTTGTTTCTTTGTAACGAGCAACTAGTTCTTCGTCCGAAGCATCTAAAAACAAGATAGAAGTGTCGATGAAGTTCGTATTTTCGATTTCAATCAGCATGTTTTGAATTTCTTCAAAGAAGGAACGAGAACGTAAATCTACTCCTAAAGCCATTTTTGTGACTTTACCTGATTCTTTGATCAATTCCCAGAATTTTGGAATCAATCGAGGTGGCATATTATCGATACAAAAATAGCCCATATCCTCAAAACTTTGGATAGCTACTGTTTTTCCTGCACCGCTCATACCTGTTATGATGACTAATTGCAAATTATCTGTCATATTTACGAACCCCTCTCACATTGTACATAATAAAATTATATCATTCCGGGCGTATCATTACCAGCTTTCTTTCTCTTTTACAAAAAGATTTGGACCAAATATCTTTTAGGATATTTGCCCCAAATCCAAGATTTTTCTACTTTTCAGATACTGTATCTAATGCTTCGTTTCTTTCAGCTAATGCTCGTTCGATCGTCCGATCCGCTAAAATAGATTGAGCATCGATCACTGGGTAATGATTATCTTCAGCAAATTCATTCATCAAAGATAATTCCGTGCAACCTAGGATAACTTTTTCACAGTTTAATCGCTCTACCGCTTCTTCCAAAATCTCATAGTAGAGTTCTTGATTCAAGTGATCTGACTCTTTGATTTCATGATAGATCAAATAATTGATTTTTTCTTGAAGCGCAGTATCAGGAATCACTGTTTCGAATCCAAGATTTTTGACTTCGCGTTCATAGATTCCAGCTTTCATACTTCCTTCTGTTCCTAGAATCGCTACTCTCCCTGTCGTATGCTGACGGACAAGTTCATTTGCTGCTTCTCTTGGCATATGCAGGATAGGAATATCCGTTGCCGCTTGTAATTCTTCAAAAAAGTAATGTGCTGTGTTACAAGTCAACACAATGAAGTTTGGTCGCAATAAATTTTGTTTCTCAATATCATCCAGCAGAAACGGCATTGGATTTTCTTCTGATCGATCTAAAATATAAGCTGTACGATCAGGAACTGTTGCATGATTGAATAAGACATAATTCAAATATTCTTGATCTTTTGTAGCTTTCGTTCGGTGGTTGATCAAGCGAACAAAACTTTCTGTCGCCATCGTGCCCATTCCGCCTAAAATACTGAAAAAATTCTCCATGAACTAGCCTTCTTTCACATGAAAATACTTTTTGAATCTTGGAATATAGTTATGGAACATATATTTCATCAACATCCAGCGTTTGATTGACCGGTCTTTTTCATAAAATACAGTAGTGCCGTAACGATTTTCTTTGATCATTTGCTCAGCTAGTTTTTTGTCTTCATTTTCCCGAGCATATTCTAAAAAGATTTTTTTGGGCACACCCATCCATAATCTTGCTTTATCTGATTGATTCGTTCCATAGGTCGTTTCAACAAAGGGTTTGTTGAACACTCGATCTTCTGTGACGAAACGAGCCAGATTCAAGCCGTTCAATGTCACAAAGAAACTGCTACGACCTTGTCTCAAATTGATTTCAAATAATTTATATTCTCCATCTCTAGGATCATACTTCATATCGAAATTGGCAAAGCCGGTATATTCGATTTTTTCCAAAAATGCTTTAATGGTTTGATAGATTTTTTCGTTATAATCTGGCATGATCACAACGTAATTCCCAATCGATGCTGGTGTAGGATCTTCTAACAGTGGATGACCAAGACACATCATCCGAACTTGATGATCTTCATCTACATACGCATTTAGCACACGCATATTACTATCATCACCCGGGATAAAATCTTGTACGATCATTTCGCTAGTATAACCGGCTTCATAGATCCGACCTAAGATCAAATCAAACTCTTCTCTCGTTTCTAGAATAAACGCTTTTTTTCTTCCTTCAAATTGAACAGAAAGGTACTCCACACTGTTTGCGGGTTTCAAAGCAACCGGGAATTCAAAAGGTAATTCCTGTTCCAGACGTCCATTTACTAACATTTCTTCTCTGACGATCAATGTTTTAGGATACGGAAGATCATATTCTTCACAAACTTCATAAAAGCTTACTTTATTGATCAGTCTTTCAAATAAAGAATAATCAATATACGGACAGATAAAATATTCTGACAGCTCTTGCTTATGTTGAGAGATCAATTCTGCATACCCATCACCACAAGCAATCAAAAGATATTTTTTACTCTTATCAGAATATCTTTCTTTTGCCAAACGAAGCATCGTCTCGATAAATACAGGGTCTTTATCAAATCCTGGAATGACTTCTACATTGACGATTTTACTGTAGCGGGTAGGGGCTAATTGATCAGAAGCATATGCTTGGCAGACTTTGCCGTATGCTTCGTTAAAAGAACGTGCCATACCATAAACGTTCATGTCGCTTCCTAATAATATAGGGATAAATTCTTCATTTTCAATACTGTTCATCATTATCTCTCACTTACTCATAATCTCTTGTTTTTCTTTTCTAACTACACAAGGAATATCATACCATAAAGAAAAAAGCAATCAAAGGAAACTCCTCCGATTGCTCAATTCTTTTTTGAACGGATTGAACTTATAGGAAGTTTTTATCTATACCAATCAGTGTAGAAAGAACTACCATGTAATGATTCTAGAACACTGGTATTAAGAAAACAAGCAAAAATTCATTTTTTTATGTTTTTTTAACTATCTCAGCGATCTATCTTCTTTATACCATTATTTTTTTCAAATAGTGACCTGTATAGCTTTCTTTTACATCAATGATTTCTTCTGGAGTTCCAGTCGCAAGGATCGTTCCTCCGCCTTCTCCGCCTTCTGGCCCTAAATCAATGATATGATCGGCTGTTTTGATTACATCTAGATTGTGTTCGATCACTAAAACTGTGTTACCAGCGTCTACTAATCTTTGTAATACTTGCAGCAAACGGGCGATATCGTCGCTATGAAGACCAGTCGTTGGTTCATCTAATATATAGAAATTCTTTCCATTAGAGATTTTGTGTAATTCACTGGCAAGTTTCATCCGTTGCGCCTCTCCACCGGACAATGTCGTTGCTGGTTGTCCCATCGTCACATACCCTAAGCCAACATCAACGATCGTTTGCAGTTTGCGATGGATCTTTGGAATATGCTTGAAGAATTCTACAGCATCTTCTACCGTCATTTCCAAAACATCTGCAATGCTTTTTCCTTTGTAATGCACTTCTAATGTTTCAGAGTTATATCGTTTGCCATGACATACTTCACAAGGAACATAGACATCAGGCAAAAAGTGCATTTCGATCTTAATAATTCCATCCCCGCGACACGCTTCACAACGACCGCCTTTTACGTTGAAACTAAAACGACCTTTCTTATATCCCCGCATTTTTGCCTCGTTTGTTTGAGCAAATAACCCACGGATATCATCAAAGACACTCGTATAAGTCGCTGGATTACTTCTCGGCGTCCGTCCGATTGGGCTTTGATCGATATCGATGATTTTTTCGATACTTTCGTAGCCGGAAATTGTCTTGAATTTACCTGGCTTGGCAGAATTCTTATTTAATTTCTGCGCTAATGATTTCTTTAAGATACTATTGACCAATGTACTCTTCCCAGAACCAGACACACCTGTTACTGCTACAAATTCTCCTAAAGGAAATTCGACACTGATATTTTTCAGATTGTTTTCTGAAGCACCAGTGATCTTGATTGCTTTCCCATTACCTTTACGGCGTTCTTTTGGCACCGGGATCGATTTTTTCCCTGAAAGATATTTCCCTGTCAAAGAATTTTCATCATTAGCTACTTCTTCAGGAGTGCCTGCAGCAACGATTTGTCCGCCTTGTTCCCCTGCTCCAGGTCCAACGTCGATCAGATAATCTGCTGCCCACATCGTATCTTCATCATGTTCGACCACAACGAGTGTATTGCCAAGATCACGCATTTTCTTCAATGAGCCAATCAGTCGATCATTGTCGCGTTGATGTAATCCGATCGATGGTTCATCTAAAATATACAAAACTCCAGAAAGATTCGATCCAATTTGCGTAGCCAATCTGATTCGCTGTGCTTCTCCTCCAGATAACGTTCCCGAAGCACGACTCAAGGTTAGATAATCTAATCCGACATTTTCTAAGAATGAAAGTCTGTCATTCACTTCTTTTAAAATTGGTTTGGCAATCACTTTTTCTTGTTCAGATAATGTAAGGTTTGAGAAGAAGTCTACTGCTTTTTGGATAGACAATTCATTTGTTTGCCCAATATTCGTTCCATTGATTTGAACAGATAGTGCTTGAGGATTCAACCGATAACCTTTACACGTCTGACAAGTCAATTCGGTCATATAAAGTCGCATTTGCTCACGCGTGAAATCACTGTTCGTATCATGATAACGACGTTTGATATTTTTCAATACTCCTTCGAAAGTTGTTTCTACATCGCGAACGCCACCAAAATCATTTTCATAATGGAAATGGAAAAGTTCATCTGTCCCATTTAAGATGATCTCCTGATGTTCTTCCGGTAATTCTTCGAATGGTGTATCCAAATCGATACCGAAACTTTCGCAAGCCTGCGCTAACATTTGAGGATAATACTGAGAGCTGATTGGATTCCATGGAACGATTGCACCTTGACTAAGCGTCTTCGTTCTATCTGGAATGACTAAATCTTGATCGACTTCTAATTTGACGCCTAATCCGTCACAGTCTGGACAAGCTCCAAAAGGCGCATTGAAGGAGAACAGTCTTGGTTCTAGTTCACCAACAGTAAATCCGCAATAAGGACAAGCATAGTGTTCACTAAACAACATTTCTTCTTCGCCAATCACGTCAACCAAAGCATAGCCGTCTGCCAGTCGCAAGGCTGCCTCTAAAGAATCAAATAGACGAGAACGAATCCCTTCTTTCACAATGATCCGGTCGATGACGATCGCGATATCGTGTTTTTTATTTTTCTCCAGCTCAGGCACTTCACTTAAATCATAGATCTCGCCATCGACTCGAACGCGGACATATCCCTCTTTTTGGATTCGTTCGAATATTTTTTTATGTTGTCCTTTTTTCTTTACCACAATCGGTGCCAATACTTGGATCTTTGTGCGCTCAGGCAAAGCCATTACTTGATCTGCCATTTGATCTACTGATTGACTGGTAATCTCGATATGATCGTTGGGACAAATCGGATGTCCTACACGAGCAAACAACAAGCGTAAATAGTCATTGATTTCCGTCACAGTACCTACTGTCGAACGAGGGTTTTTACTTGTTGTTTTCTGATCAATAGAAATCGCCGGACTCAATCCGTCGATGCTGTCTACATCTGGTTTATCCATTTGACCTAAAAACTGGCGGGCATACGCAGAAAGACTTTCTACGTATCTCCGCTGTCCTTCGGCATACAGTGTATCAAATGCTAAGGAACTTTTTCCAGAACCGGACAAACCTGTAACGACCACGAATTTGTCTCGTGGAATCGTGACATCTATATTTTTCAAGTTATGGGCACGTGCACCATGAATCGTAATTTTATCGTTAGCCATGTTGTCCTCCTACTTCGAAGCTTTTAATTCTAAAATCATATCTCGCACATTAGCGGCTGTTTCAAAATCCAAAGCTTTTGCCGCATCTTTCATTTCTTTTTCTAATTTCATCAATAACGTGTCTTTTTCTTCCTTCGTCATTTCTTCGTACGAGACTTGTACCGCTTCTTTTGTATCATCTTCCGATTCTTTCGTAATAGAAATCAAATCTCGGATTTCTTTAATGATCGTTTTTGGAACGATCCCATGTTCTTCATTGTACTTCTGCTGAATCGTACGACGTCTTGACGTTTCACCCATCGCTAAACGCATAGAATCCGTCACCTTGTCTGCGTACATGATTACTTTCCCTTCTTCATTACGAGCAGCTCGCCCAATCGTTTGGACTAAGGAACGTTCGCTACGTAAAAAGCCTTCTTTATCTGCATCCAAGATAGCAACAAGGGAAACTTCAGGTACATCTAATCCCTCACGAAGCAAATTGATTCCGACTAACACATCAAATTCGCCTAATCGTAGATCTCGAATGATCTCTGTTCGTTCCAACGTTTTGATATCACTATGCAGATATTTGACTTTGATTCCTAATTCTTTGAAATAATCTGTGAGGTCTTCTGCCATTTTTTTCGTCAATGTCGTTACAAACACCCTTTGATCTTTTTCGACCCGTTCATTTATTTCACCTACTAGATCATCGATTTGTCCCATGATTGGACGGACTTCGATTACTGGATCAAGCAGCCCTGTCGGACGGATGATTTGTTGGATAACGGTATCTGTTTGTTCATATTCATATGGTCCTGGTGTCGCAGAGACATAAATGATCTGATTGACATGTTTTTCAAATTCTTCTAGACGAAGCGGCCGATTATCTAAAGCAGATGGCAAGCGGAAACCGTAATCTACTAGCATCTGTTTTCTCGCTCGGTCGCCATTATACATTCCTCTGATTTGAGGCATGGTCACGTGCGATTCGTCAGCCACGATTAAAAAATCTTCAGGAAAGAAATCCAATAGCGTATAAGGCGGTTCGCCTTCTTTACGTCCGTCCATATGCCGAGAATAATTTTCGATTCCTGAAGTGTAGCCCATTTCTAACATCATTTCAATATCATAATTGGTTCGCTGTTCTAAACGTTGAGCCTCTAGAAGTTTGTTTTCATTTCGTAAAACAGCTAAACGCTGCTCTAATTCTGCTTTGATATTCGCTACGGCATGCTCCATATGTTCGTCATTCGTCACAAAGTGAGTTGCCGGGAAGATTGCTACATGTTCCGTTTCTCCTAAAACTTCACCTGTCAGCGCATTGACTTCTCGGATACGTTCGACTTCATCTCCAAAAAACTCCACTCGTAAGGCACGTTCATCTCTTGAAGCCGGGAAAATCTCCACGACATCACCACGCACTCGAAAACGACCGCGCTGAAAATCTATATCATTTCTTTCGAACTGGATACTGACTAAGTCACGAATCAACTGGTTGCGATCTAATTCTGCTCCTTGTCGAATCGAAACGACTTGTTTTTGATACTCAAAAGGCGAGCCTAATCCAAAAATACATGAAACAGATGCAATGACGATCACATCATTTCTTTCTAATAATGAACTAGTAGCCGAATGTCGTAATTTATCGATCTCATCATTTACACTTGAATCTTTTTCGATATACGTATCGCTTGAAGGCACATAAGCTTCAGGCTGATAATAATCATAATAAGAAACAAAATATTCAACAGCATTGTTAGGGAAAAATTCCTTGAATTCCCCGTACAGCTGACCAGCCAATGTTTTGTTATGGGCAATAATCAGTGTTGGTTTATTCACTTTCTCAATAAGATTGGAAATCGTATATGTTTTCCCTGTTCCAGTCGCACCTAATAAAATTTGTGCTTTTTTCCCGCCGACTACGCCATCCACTAATTGATTAATCGCTTCAGGCTGATCACCAGCCGGTTGGTATTTCGAGACAAGCTCAAAGCGTCGGGAGGTATCTCTCTCAATCATTCTTTGTCCTCCTTTTCATTCATTCCTTTTCATTTTACGACCAATAAAAAGAAAAGGAAAGCAAAGGCATTCCTTACTAAAAAATTATACCACACCGAACATACTTTCGCCACTTTTTTCTCTCGATGTTTATGTTACTTTTCCTGACATCAAATGTTAGAAACTCGCATTTTTTTCATTTTTTCAAGCTTACAGTCTTGTCTGATTCAGCACTTTTCGCCTATAATAATAAAATATTGGAAATTTAGGAGGTTGATTATGAAAAGAAAGCATTTATTTCACTCATTTGTTTTCTTAATGACAGGACTTGTGACACTTGCGTTTGGTCATGTTGCACAAGCTGACAACACTACAACGGCAGAGCCAAGCACAAGCGAGACAATACAAAAAATAGAGCCCAAAAAAGACGTATATGTAATTGCCAGCGACTCTGCTTTTGCTCCATTTGAATTTCAAAACGCAAACGGTGAGTACGAGGGCATCGATGTAAAATTGATGGAAAGCATCGCCAAACTGCAAGGATTCAACATCCGAATGGACTATCGTGGATTCTCCGCCGCTTTGCAAGCTTTAGAATCAGGACAAGCAGACGGGATGATTGCCGGAATGACGGTAACGGACGAAAGAAAGAAAAGCTACGATTTTTCTGATTCTTACTTTGACAGCGGAATTCAATTAGCTGTCAAAAAAGGCGACACTTCGATCAGGTCTTATGAAGATTTGAAAGGAAAAACAGTCGGAGCAAAAGTTGGAACCGAAAGTGCAGAATTTTTAAGCGATCATGAATCTGAATACGGCTATTCTATCAAATATTTTGATGCTGCTGATCAATTGTATGACGGGTTGAAAGTTGGCGCAATCGATGCCATGATGGATGATTATCCAGTAATTGGTTATGCGATCAAACAAGGACAAGAATTGGAAACACCGATTGAAAAAGAATCTGGCGGAAAGTATGCATTTGCCGTCAAAAAAGGGCAAAACCCTGAACTTCTTAATATGTTCAATGAAGGATTGAAAGAATTAAAAAGAACAGGCGAGTACGATAAGATCATCAAAGAATATGTAGCAGATGGTTCAGAATCTTCTAGTGATTCTTCCACAGCTGATGAATCGACATTTCTTGGACTTATCCAAAACAACTATCAAGCATTGTTAAAAGGACTTTGGCGAACGATTCTCTTGACTTTGATCTCCTTTGCTTTGGCTATAGTAATCGGTGTGATTTTTGGATTATTCAGTGTAGCACCAATACGCGCGCTTCGCATGGTAGCTAGCATTTATGTCGATATCATCCGTGGGATTCCGATGATGGTTCTTGCATTCTTTATTTTCTTTGGATTGCCTGGTATCGTTGGATTTACGATCCCCGACTTCATCGCTGGTGTTATCACCTTGACTCTTAACGCAAGTGCTTATATCGCAGAGATTGTTCGAGGCGGAATCAATGCCGTTCCTGTCGGACAAATGGAAGCTTCTAGAAGTTTGGGTCTTTCTTATAATCGGACGATGCAAAAAATCATTTTACCACAAGCGATACGCATCATGATTCCATCATTCGTGAATCAGTTCGTTATCTCATTGAAAGATACAACGATCATTTCCGCAATCGGTGTAGTCGAATTGCTACAAACTGGTAAGATTATCGTTGCACGTACGACACAAAGTACGTATGTTTATTTGATCATCGCGATCATGTACTTGATTTTGATTACAGCATTGACAAAATTAGCGAAAGTTTTAGAAAAGAAGGTGAAGTAAGATGGCAGAAAAAATCTTAGTTGAGCATCTAGTCAAAAAATACGGCGATAACACAGTATTAAACGACATCAACGTATCCATCAACGAAGGAGATGTCGTCTGCATCATCGGCCCTTCAGGTTCAGGAAAAAGTACATTCTTGCGTTGCTTGAATCGCTTAGAAGAACCTTCTGACGGTGAGATCATTATTGACGGCGCCCACTTGATGGATAAAAGCACAGATATCAACTTGGTGAGACAACATATCGGAATGGTATTCCAGCATTTTAACCTGTTCCCTCATCTTTCTATTTTGGAAAACATCATTTTGGCACCGATGGATCTGAAGAAAGAATCTAGAGAAGAAGCAGAGAAAAGAGCAATCAAATTGCTACAGACAGTTGGTCTAGAAGATAAAAAAGATATGTATCCTGAAATGCTTTCTGGTGGACAAAAACAACGTGTAGCTATCGCTCGTGCTCTAGCGATGAATCCTGACATCATGCTTTTTGATGAGCCTACTTCTGCACTCGATCCTGAAATGGTCGGTGATGTCTTGAACGTCATGAAAAAATTGGCAGAACAAGGTATGACGATGGTTATCGTTACGCACGAAATGGGGTTCGCTAAAGAAGTGGCCAATCGCGTCATGTTCATTGACGACGGAAACTTTTTAGAAGATGGAACGCCTCAACAGATCTTTGAAAATCCGCAAAACGAACGGACAAAAGATTTCTTGAATAAAGTATTAAATATTTAAATTTACTCCTATAGACTGAGACAAAGTCACTGAAAACAGGTATCTCCAAAAGATTGATGTATGAAGTTACAAAGAAATACACCTATCTCTTGGAGACCTATTTACTTGACTTATGTTTCAGCCTTTTTATTTTTCCGTGATAACACTATATTTTTGTTGCACGAATTCCATCAAGTATACATATAGAACAATCATTCCACATAGAATGCACACATGGAACATACCAAACTCAACCCTCGTACCCGAATTGATCCTAAAAGTTGAAGCATTTGTATTAAATATTTTAGGATATAGATATAACAAAATATTCTTGAGATCATATTTTCCTAGTGGTGGCAAAAAAAGAAAATAGCTTCCTAAGAGACATAAGCTGATAAAAGAATTCTTTACGACTGTTGTAAAATAATAACAAACTAAAAAGGAAAGAAATGCAAACCCCAATAGGACACTCAATTGAAGCGGCGCTTTCTCAAGATAAGATATTTGCCTAATTAACGCTTCATCGATTTGTGTCGATTTGTCAGCATGAACAAAAAATCTTGAAAAAGACTGCAACATCAAAAATAAACTGAGAGAAGCAAGTATAAAAATAGTCAAACTAAGAAACCCCGCTCCTATCTTATGTCGATTGATTTGCCATTGAGAATCCAAACAGCGCCTGATTTTCATTGTATGGTATTTGATATCTGCATTTGCTATTACTATCCCGTATACCCCCGAAAAAAAAGGAAAGAGAACAAAAAACGAAGAAGACAATAATTGATTGATCCCGTTTTGGACATTTAAAGCTGCAAAACTGGAATGATAAGCAACGTAATGATATTTCAACGGATTGTCAACTATTTCAGTATTTTGGTTCATACTGATAGAAAAAGGTTGTTCAAGTATTTCTTGGATCGTTTCACCCCTTGCCAAGGCTTCCTCTACATAATATTGGAAATGACGAAGATGACTTTGAATGAGCATTATTTGAGAAACGAACATTAAAGTAGAAAGCAACAATATTACTGAAAGAAAAAGGTAAAATATTTTCGAACGTCTTTGATAATAAAATTCAAAAAGCATTTTTACCTCCTTTTTGTTGAAATAAAAAAGCTGCGTAGATCCTCGGATGTGATAGGTTCTATTTTTCCGTTTTTTACATTTAATAACTCATCAGCCATTTCCAAGTAATATTCTTCATGACCACTTAAGATGACAGTAGCTTCTTTTTTCAGCTGAACCAAGCAATAAAGTAGCACTTTTCGATTCTTTTGATCTAATCCATTCAACACTTCATCTAATAAAACAACTCGGGGCGCAAGCAACAATAGCAATAGCAGCGAAAGTATCTTTTTTTCTCCCAGAGAATAGTTCTTAACTTTCACATACGATAAAAATGAAAGGGGTAAAAAATCGATTTTTTGTTTAGAGATTAGTTCTTTTATTTGCCGATTTTTTGTCAGTAAAATTAGATTATCTAATCCAGTTAGATTCAAGTAAAACGGGGTAGAGTCAAAAACACAAAAACAACTACCTGTTTTTTCAATCGTTCCCGAGTAGCTATCAATACCGACAATGCAGCGAAATAAAGTCGTTTTGCCAATGCCATTATCCCCATAAAGATAATAGATTTTATTTTGATCAAATGTGAATGACAGATGATCAAATAAGATTTTTTGCCCAAATCGTTTAGAAAAATCAATAAGTTTCATAGACAAACTCCTGAATAGATTAGTACCATGTAGAACCACCATTACCATGTACTCCTACCATATACTTTTTTAACTTTTTCAATCAAAATGAACTAATTCAATCAATCGACTTTTTTATTTATTTATATTTTACCAAAATATAGTAATGGCTCATTTTCAACTTTTTATCAATATAGAAAGTAATGGCCATCCCCTTATTTCATTTCCTAGATTCCTTTTTCCCCCTAATAAACGCTATTGAAAACTAGCATTACTAAGTGTTAATACATAAAAAAATAAAAGACTTACCAATTTTTTCTAGAAATAGAAAATTTTGGTAAGTCTTTTTGACACTTGTGTTTTTTACTAGAAAAGCTACTTCCGCTTTTTCCCGCCAAAAGCATCTTTGAATTTATCGAAGAAACCATCTTCTTGTTGTTCTTCTACTTTGATGCCGCCAGCTTCAGCGAATGCACGTAACGCTTCTCTTTGTTGTTCATTTAGATTTTTCGGCGTGATCAGTTTTACTTTGACATGTTGGTCACCTGTTGCGCCACCACGTAACTTCGGTGCACCTTTTCCACGTAAGCGGAAGTTCGTACCTGTCTGTGTACCAGCAGGAATCTTCAGTTTCACATCTCCATGGACAGTTGGTACTTGCACTTCGTCACCCAAAGCTGCTTGTACAAAACTTAAAGGCAATTCATAGTAAATTTCAGAGCCTTCACGGTCAAAGATATCACTTTCTTCTACACGGAAGACCACATACAAATCACCAAATGGGCCGCCGTTTTCTCCGGCTTCTCCTTGACCAGCTAAACGCATTTGTTGTCCTTCTTCTACCCCAGCTGGTACATTCACTTTGACTGAGTGAGCTTTCTTCTCATGACCTGAGCCATGGCATGTTGGACAAGGTTCTTTGATTTCTTTTCCTGTCCCATGACAAACATCACAAGTTTGACGGCTCATCACTCGTCCAAGCGGTGTTTGGCGTTCTACATTGATCGTACCTGCACCATGGCATTTATGACAAGTAGTTGGTTGCGTACCTGGTTTTGCTCCATTTCCGCCACAAGTATGACAGATCTCTTCTCGATTGTACTTGATTTCTTTCTCTACGCCAAAAATTGCTTCTTCAAAAGATAAGTCGACCGTATATTGCAAATCAGCTCCTTGACGAGGCGCATTGGGATCGACTGAACGACCGCCTCCTCCAAAGAACGAGTCGAAGATATCTTCAAAACCACCGAATCCGCCGCCAGAGAAGCCACCGAATCCACCAAATCCGCCACCAGCTCCTCCGGCACCGTAATTTGGATCTGTACCTGCATGCCCGTATTGGTCGTATGCAGCGCGTTTTTGCGGATCACTTAAAATTTCATAAGCTTCTGATACTTCTTTGAATTTTTCTTCCGCATCAGGTTCTTTATTGATATCAGGATGGTATTTTTTTGAAAGCTTACGATAAGCTTTCTTTATTTCATCTTCTGATGCTCCTTTTGAGAGCCCTAAGACTTCATAATAATCACGTTTTGTTGCCATAGGCTTTCCTCCTATTGGTTCTCATCATTTTCACGTCGCTTGTTATCATATCATATTTTGTTTGAAACAAAAACCGATACTTCAAACTATTTTTCAAAAGAAAAAGCCAAAGTAGCAACTTTGGCCTTCTCTCGAAATTCAGTGAACTGATTATTTATCGTCGCCATCGACTTCTTCAAAATCAGCATCAACGACATCATCTGCTCCGCCTTGAGCTGCTTCTGGGTTTTCTTGAGCTTGTTGTTGTGCCGCTTGTTCGTATAGTTTAACAGTCAAGTTTTGAACGATTTCGTTCAATGCATCACGTTTAGTTTTCATTTCTTCGATGTTGTTTGCTTCAACAGCGGCTTTCAATTCATCGCGAGCTGTTTCTGCTTTTTTCACTTCTTCTTCGTCCACTTTGCCTTCTAATTCTTTCAATGTTTTATCAACAGAGAATAGCAATGCGTCTACATCATTACGTAGGTCAACTTCCTCTTTACGAGCTTTATCTGCTTCAGCGTTTGCCTCTGCATCTTTTACCATACGTTCGATTTCTTCGTCTGTTAGACCTGAAGAAGATTTGATCGTGATTTTTTGTTCTTTTTGTGTACCTAGATCTTTCGCAGATACATTTACAATCCCGTTTTTATCAATGTCGAATGTTACTTCGATTTGTGGGATACCACGAGGAGCTGCTGGAATATCTGTCAATTGGAATCTTCCTAGAGTTTTGTTGTCAGCAGCCATTGGACGTTCACCTTGCAATACATGGATATCTACTGCTGGTTGATTATCTGCCGCAGTTGAGAATACTTGTGATTTACTTGTTGGAATCGTTGTATTGCGGTCAATCAATTTAGTGAACACACCACCCATTGTTTCGATACCTAATGACAATGGTGTAACGTCAAGTAAAACAACATCTTTCACATCACCAGTGATCACGCCACCTTGGATAGCAGCACCCATCGCAACTACTTCATCAGGGTTAACTGATTTGTTTGGTTCTTTTCCTGTTTCTTTACGTACTGCTTCTACAACTGCAGGGATACGAGTAGATCCACCGACTAAAATAACTTCGTCGATTTCTGATTGTGATAGACCTGCATCTTTTAGCGCTTGACGTACTGGTACTTTCGTACGTTCTACTAAGTCAGCTGTTAATTCATCAAATTTTGCACGTGTCAATGTCATTTCCAAGTGCAATGGTCCAGCTTCTCCTGCTGTGATAAATGGTAAGCTGATTTGTGTGCTTGATACGCCAGATAAATCTTTTTTCGCTTTTTCAGCAGCATCTTTCAAGCGTTGTAACGCCATTTTATCTTGAGATAAGTCAATGCTGTTTTCTTTTTTGAATTCTGCTACCATGTAGTCGATGATTTTGTTATCAAAGTCATCCCCACCTAGATGGTTGTCACCAGCTGTTGACAATACATCAAAGACACCGTCTCCTAATTCAAGGATTGATACGTCAAATGTACCACCACCAAGGTCGAATACTAAGATTTTTTCGTCACGATCTGTTTTATCCAAACCATAAGCAAGAGCAGCTGCAGTTGGTTCATTGACGATACGTTCTACTTCTAAACCAGCGATTTTACCAGCATCTTTTGTTGCTTGACGTTGTGCATCGTTAAAGTAAGCTGGTACAGTAATAACTGCTTTTTCGACTTTTTCACCTAAGTAATCTTCTGCAAATCCTTTGATATATTGAAGAATCATTGCTGAGATTTCTTGAGGTGTATATGATTTGCCTTCTACATCTACTTTGTAACCAGCTTCACCAATATGGCGTTTGATTGATGAAATCGTATTTGGGTTTGTCACAGCTTGACGTTTTGCCACTTCCCCTACTTGGATTTCTCCATTTTTGAATGATACAACAGAAGGTGTTGTACGGTTTCCTTCTGGGTTAGCGATGATTTTTGCTTCGTTTCCTTCTAGTACTGCTACTGCAGAGTTAGTCGTACCTAAGTCAATACCGATAATTTTACTCATAATTAACGTCTCCTTCTTTAATTGAAAGTGTAAGTTTTATATCCGCACAATTATTGTGCAACAATGACCATAGTTGGTCTTAACACGCGATCATGTAATTTATAGCCTTCTTGTAGTACTTCTACAATCGTATCGGCTGGTGTATCTTCAGTCGCTGGAACAGTTTGTACTGCTTGATGAAGAGTAGGATCAAAGGATTCTCCTTTAGCAGGGATTTTCTCGATACCTTCTTCTTCCAGTGCATTACGCAAACTTTCCAAGACCATTTCCACGCCTTTTTTCAAGCTTGCTCCTTGATCATCTGACACTTCGGTGGCTAATGCACGTTCCAGATTGTCAATTGATGGAAGCAATTTTTTGGCTAAATCTTGTGAACGGTATTTTTGTAATTGCTCACGTTCATTTTTTCCTCGATTTGCCATATTTGCGATTTCCGCACGAGCTCGCAAATATTTATCTTCCATTTCTTCTAATTCAGCTTTTAATTTTGCTGATTCGAATTCTTCCGCTTCAACTTCTGAAATGCCTGAATCTTCTGCAGCTTCGACATCGATTTCCGGTTCTGGCTGAGCATCTGTCATTTCTTTATCTAGTTCTTCTTGATTTTCTTTCACGATACAGTCTTCCTTTCATTATTCAGTCAGCTGTTTGATTGCTCTTACTAAGAAAGAGAGAACGATCAGCTGCAAATAGCTTCGTTATTCACATTACGAGTTTGACAAGTCAAGTGATCGATAGTAATCAGCAAGCTTAGCTGCTAGTTCTCTTCGATAAACATCCACTAGACCAAACATCCGAGAATAAGGCATACTAGTCGGCCCCAACAAGGCTATTGTACCTCTTCCATGACCATCTATCTCGTAACTTGCTTGAATCATGCTCATATTCTGCAATAAATCATTACCTAATTCAGCACCGATCTTGATATGAATATTACTATCCATCGGAGTGATCATTTGTGTAAGTCCATCGGAGTCTTTCATAAAAGAAAACATCGATTTAAACTGATCAAGATCTTGACGGGGCTCATAATCCAAGAGATTCATTTGTCCACTGACATAAACTTTTTCTTCAAATACATGACCAAGAACGGTGTCAAACAACTGGGACATCCCTTCTGTCGTCTGGAAATATTTATGAAGAATCATCGGAATCTCTGTACGTAGTTTATGGTACACCGTCATCAGAGGATCCCCGACTAGACGGTCGTTTACAATTTGCACCATTTTTTCTAGTTCCTGACTTCCCATGTATTCGGGAAGAGTGAACACTTGGCTTTCTACATTTCCCATATCTGTCACGACAATCGCAATGATCTGTCGATTATTCAAGGGTACGATACGAAAGCCAGTTAGTCGGCGGTCTTTTATTTCAGGTCCCAACGAAAAAGTCGTATAACTTGTCAGCTCAGATAAGATCTCAGCAGATTGCTTAATGATCTCATTGATCTCATGAAATTCTCTACCTAAAGACTGACGTATCAGCAGCAGATCATCTTCTGCTACGCGAGCAGGTTTTAATAAATGATCCACATAATAACGATAGCCTAAAGCAGATGGAATCCGCCCAGAAGAAGAGTGAGTCTTCAACAGCAACCCTTCATCTTCTAATGCCTTCATATCATTGCGAATCGTTGCTGAGCTGGCCTTGACTCCCTCAGACATCAATGTTTTGGAACCAACGGGCACGCCACTACTCGTATAGTGTTGGATGATCAGACGTAAAATGTCGTTTTGTCGCTTTGTTAACATCTTCCTCACCTCTCATTAGCACTCATAGATTCTAAGTGCTAATCCACTTATAAATATAGCAAGAAGCCCTTCTCCTGTCAAGAGAAAGACTTCATTTTTTAGCACTCTATCGTTCAGAGTGCTAATTATGAGCAATTGCTATAAATTCAGTTATATCAACGTTTCAATAGTCCTTTATTATATTTTTGAACTTTTTTTATTTAAATTCCGATAAAAAACAAATATTCTTTAAACTATTTTTCAAACAAAAAACGCTCAAACACATTGTTTCCCAAAAAAGTCCCTCTAGGTGTCAAATAAATACGGTCTTCTTCATTAACAAGTAACCCTTCTTCCTCTAACTTCATCAACACATCTCCGTACACCGATTCAATCGTTTGTTGATAGCGATCATAGAAGTGTTTTTTAGCAATCCCAGTTTTTTTTCTTAGCCCCAAGAACATTTCTTCTTCTATTTGATTTTTTCGTGTCAATTTTTCTTCTTCCAATACCGGGCGTTCATTGACTCGTAATGGACGTAAATAGTGTTGGATTGGTCCTTTGTTGCGGTAACGAATATTTCCAAGATAACCGCTAGCTCCTGCTCCAAACCCAAAATAATGGTCATTGTTCCAATACATCAAGTTATGCTGCGACTCGTGTCCGGAAAGCCCAAAGTTACTTATTTCATATTGGTGACGTCCATGCTTTTCCATTGCTTCAATGGTCTCTTCAAACATTTTAGTTTCCGTTTCCTGATCAGGCAGTTCGAGTCTTCCTTGTCGTACCCAGTTCATGAACATTGTTTTGTTTTCTAGGATCAATGAGTACAAAGAATAGTGAGGCAGATCCAAAGCCAAAGCTTTTTCCAAAGTATCCCGATACCCTTCTAGTGTTTGTCCCGGTAATGCATAAATCAAATCGATGCTTACATTGGTAAAATTTTCTGCTTCTAAAAATTGCATCGTTTGATACACATCTTCTGCGGTGTGTTTACGTCCAATTTTTTTCAATAAGCGATTGTCAAATGTCTGAACCCCCATGGATAAACGATTGACGCCATAGTTTTTCATCACTTGAAGCTTTTCACGGGTCAAATCGCCAGGATTCGCTTCTACAGTAAACTCTTTACCATCCTGGAAAGGCAAGATCTCTCTAGCTCCTGATAACAATCGATCAAGTTGTTTAGCAGATAAAGAGGTTGGTGTTCCGCCCCCTACATAAAGTGTTTCCAAATTCGCTGTTGGATGACTTTCCAGCATTAATCTCATTTCATTCAGCAGCATTTCCACATACTCATCTACCGGTTGCCCTTCTAAAAAAACTTTATTAAAGTCACAGTAATAGCAGATATGCTCGCAAAATGGGATATGAATGTACGCAGAAACCTTGTTTTCTGCGGGATTTATTGTTTCTATCATTGAATTTCTTTCTCCTTACGTCGAAAAGTCGTACCGATTTTCGACCTTCTTTAAACGGTGTTCAAGCACCAGCTCCTTGAAATAAGCCGCATGTTTATGATCTAAGAAGTCTAGTTCCAAAAAATGCTTGCTTATTGTCGTCGGAGCTACATGGGGCTTTCACAACCTCTCGATAAACGGTGTTCACAAAGCTGACCTTCGGCATTATCTCAAAATCTGCAAAAATATGAAAAGCTATTTTCACAGATTCCTCCTTAAGTGCTCAGGTCACAACGCTTTGCTTACAACCTCTCATATACGCATACTAAACGTATTTGACGAACAAATCCACTAAAAAATCCAAGAATCGACTTCTTGGATGATTTTTTTACGTTCATGATTCCCCTAAACAATCTTGTCCTTATTTTATTCATAAAAAAATCTAGTTAAATCTCTCACTTCAAGAGGTTTAACTAGAATCCAATTATTATTTTTTTGTAAAAATAAACAGTATCTTAATCATAGATATTTCTTCGGTGTCCTACTTGAATAGCGATAACAACCAATTGTTTATCTTCTATCTCTACCAACACACGATATTTGCCAATTCGATAACGCCATTGTCCTGAACGATTAGCGGTCAATCCTTTTCCGAATTTTCTCGGATCGTCAATACCATCAATATGTTGATACAGCCATCGAACGATCAGCATCGCTTGATGCTTGTCCATTTTACGAAGTTGTTTCTGAATTTCAGGCGTGAATTCTAAACGGTAGGTCATCCCAGCCCTCCAAATTCATGAAGGATTTCTTCCATAGATACTGTTGTTTTTCCACTTTCTACCCAATGTTTATGGGCAATTTCAGCCGTTTGACGATCGTATTCATCTTCTAGTTGTTCCATCGAATAGGTTTTTAGAAGCTCAGATAAAGTAATCCCATAAAATTTCGCCATATAAGAAAGCCATTCTTTTTCGGCATCACTCACACGAACCGTAATCATAGCCATATTATCGCCTCCCTTTTGTATCACATTGTAATACAAAAGGAACAAGATGTCAATTTTGTATGATTTACTTAGCTTATTTTGAGATTTTTCCATTTTTTTAACCAATAAAAAAAGTCAGGAGAATTATTGGATTGAATGTGATTTCTGAAGAACTTTATTTTGAAGCTGCAGACCTTGCAAATGAACTCTCAGAAGAAGGGTAGTTTTTTTAAACACACCAAAATTAAACTTATCGCAAGAAACACAAAGCCCCAAAAAACAAATAGCTTGTACTTTTTTAAATATGTTTCTACCTTTATATAATCTGTTTTTGACATTTCTTTTCCTAAATTGAAACGAACAATTGTTTTTACTTTCAAGAGAAATCGTGTGCCAATGATAAAGCAGCACACACTCAATACTCCTAGCAGTATTCTACCTAAAAAATTCAAATTTTCTCCTATTGTCACTTATAACTCCTCATCTATTTGAATTTTAAACTTGTCTAGCGCTATGCCCAAAGATAATTATCATTTCTTCCATCTACTCGATCAAGGCCTTCTGCGATTAGACCTCCAGCCGAAGTACCAGCTAAAGCTAAGGCGATTTCTAAAGCTGCGAGCGCTTTTCCTCTTACAGTGGTAATTCCAATTTGCGCAACAATCACATTTTCAGTTACTCGAGCAATATTTCGCTTGTTTTTCTAATAATTTCTTTTACCGTATTCACACTTGAATTTGCTAAACCTAGACCCAAAACGATTAATCCTGCATCAATGACACTAGCCACAAAACCAGTTGAGTTCCACCAATTTTTCCCTACGCCTCGCATTCTTGGATTGAATCCAATCATTGCTAAATACTGATTGATTGCTTGTTCCATTCTTAATTCATCTTCAGGTGTTAATAATATTTCTCCGTTGTCGTTAAATTTAGGTTGAACATCTCCATATTCTTCCTTGATTTTTTCAAGGGCTAGTTCGGAACTCTTTTTTTCTTCCGAGTAATAAACTGACAAGTCTTCAGAACTAAAATTGCTTTCACTATTCTGAGTTTCATCCAGAATCAACTCATTCGCTGAAATAATCATACTCCCATTTGTTCCTACTACGGACAAAACAAAAGTTACTGCTATTACACTAATCCACATTTTTAAGTCCAGATATTTCTTTTTCATTATGAATCCTCCAAAATTTAAATTGGTCTTATGAAGACGATATAACTATAAATTAATAACAAGGTTAATAATTTGTAGTATCTCAAAAAGTTGTTTTGGAATCATAATCGTTACTATTCTTATGTTCTATAAAAAAACAGTGCTAATTTTACAAAAAAGTCGAATTTAATCACTTTTTTGCCTTCCAGTTTCTTTTTAGATTGTATTCAAATAAATAGAGAAGCTAGTCAGAGCCTCTACTTAGAAGACCAGTTAATTTTTCTCTTTTTGGTACTCAATTTTTCCATCACTCGAAGAAACTTTCCGAGAGTGTCTTTTTAATTCGAATAGATTCGCAGAATAGAAACCATAGTAGATTTTCTAACTCAATTTAAGGTTACTTCATAGATAGTAACGCTGCGGCAACTGGTTCTTTTGTCATCCACGTATGCAAAATGTTATAATGCTAGTAAATAAAGTTGGCTGCCTATGTACTCTGTCTAAAACTTAAGAATTGTTGTTCCCTCTGTCGCTATCCAAATTTAATGAATGTCTATATATTAAGAACTGTTGTCCTTGTCATAGATAATAAAGGAGAGCTTGAAAATGAAAACTGCGATTACGTTTCTATTAGAGGATTATGCCGATTGGGAAGGTGCTTATATTACTAGCACACTAAACCAAAATGAGGGATGGCAAAATAAAACTGCTTCTATCCAATCAGAGGTTACTTCCATTGGAGGGCTAAAAACAAACATCGATTATTTAATCGAACAAATACCTGAAAAAATTGACCTCTTTATTATGATTGGTGGTAATTCATGGGACATAGAAAACCACCATTTACATTTAATAATCGATAAATTTTTAAAAACAGGCGTACCAGTAGCTGCTATTTGTGGGGCAGTTGATTATTTAGCACAGAGCGGATTATTGCAAGGTTACAAACACACCGGAAATGCGCAATTTCCTTGGTTAGAATCGGAAAATTATCAAAATAAAGAAGATTTTATAGAACAACAAGCTGTGAAAGATCATAACTTGATTACCGCGAATGGAACAGCTCCTATAGAATTCACAGATTTGATTCTTCAAGCAGTCCATTTTGAAACAGAAGAAATAAGACAAAAAACGATTCGTCTATACAAACTTGGATACTATGATTACTATGAAAAGTACGGAGACCCTTTCTCCTAATCATTCTCTTCAATTGGATACTCTTATCAATGTTATGACAAGCAATCTAATAATGGTTGCTTGTCACGCTTTTTTATGGTATTTATCAAAGAAGATACACTCTATTTATGTTCACTATAGAAGATTCCATTAATTTACAAATTTATATATCGTGTTAAACTTTTTCTCTTATCTTTCTATTTTAAATTAAAAATGGAGAACCAACTTATTAACTCATTCGTAAAAGCAAAAATATTGCTAGCAGACTAATGGTTCCTATAAAAATTGTGCTAGATAAAACTAGTACTTTGCTGTATATAGTGGACTTCTTCCCACATTTTTTTAAACTTCTTACATAGAGAAAAGCTAAAAGAGCTCCTATTAAATTTCCTGTTATAACTTGTTGGACAACCGTAAATTGTAGGTATATTCTTAACAAGCTGGTTTCAATTGTTCTTTTTTCTAAAAAATAAAGAATACTTGCTTGAAATAACATTAAAAAAGGAAATAAGGACCCAAGAGCGATATATGGATTATGGAAAAAAGCTTCGTGTATCATTCCATTCATTCTGATCGTCATTAATATAGCATAGAAATAAAAAAGGAAAGCTGCGGCTATCCAATAACCAAGTAAAATGTGTTTCCAGAGTCCTTCTATCCTGTCTCTTCTCATCTAGCTCCCCTCTCTCAGCGTATATACACCATAAGCACGAACTAAATAATCTGCTAAGCAACTCAAGCTGATCAATGATTGAAATGGTTTATTTTCTTTTCCAAGGATAAAGCAATTACAATAATAATTTAAATGATAAGTACTATGGCGTGCGAAATAATTATCTCCAGCTGCAGTAATGGTCAAAACTGGAATTTTCTGTAATTCAAAGGCAGTCAGATTTTCTTTGACCTCATGTGTTTCACCGCTCAAAGAAACAATAATGACCATATCTTCTAATGTTATTAGTGGCATGGCCATATCAAACTCCGTCTTATTTGGCAATACCATTACTCTCTTTCCTATACCTAGCATCATTTTATAAAACTCATCAATTACTTTCTTTTGTGAAAATCCCGTTGCATAGCAATAGATCATCTTACTTCGGTCTAAGCATTGAAGGATTGGCTTTAAGTTGACAGCCTTCATATAATGAAGCGTCTGCTGGATATCTTCCAGTTGTTTTTCAAAAATGTCTTCTTGTGTTCTAAGTCCATTTTCTTTATTTTTTACATGTCGTAAAAAATATTTGAACTCAGAATAACCAGAAAACCCCAATTTCTTAGTTGTTCTCATAATGGAAGATTTTGAGACATAAAGTCTCTCCGCTAAGTCAGTTATTTTCAAATTTTGTATCAAGCTAGGATCCGATAAAATAAAGTTCAAGATTCCTCGGTCTAGTTCGCTTAATTTTTCTGCATGTTGATGAATCAATTTTTCTAGTTCCATACTATCCCTCCTCTATTATTAGTATATGCAATAACATGAAACTATTTTTTAATAGAGGAGGACCACGATGTATTTGGGATACTGCTATTTCAATTCAGGCCAGTATTCTTGGTTTACACTCACCAGATCATCCAATAGATCTTTTGCAACTTTTGCGTTTGGAACAATCTTTGATAATGTCAGTGCTTGCCATAATTTCTGATAAGACCTTTCTTCCCAAGCTTCGACTACTAATTTTTCGACAGCTACTTGTTGTTCCATCAATCCCTTTTGGAAGCGTGGAATCTTTCCTTGTATCAATGGTTCTGGTCCATTGCTGCCAACTATACAGGGTATTTCTACCATCGCCGACTCATCAAAATTCTCGATAGCTCCGTTATTAGGTACGATCAGCAACATCCTTTCATGAGTGTTATAGGCGATTGCTCGTGCTAAATCAACGATATAGCTAGCATGTTCATCGATTTCCAGTATTGTATTTTCTGCTGAACCACTATTAGTGATACGATCACATTCATTAAATACTTGTTTTTCGCGTCCAACCATCACTTCATTTGCACGCGTAAACTCTGGGTTGGTGTGCGCTACTTCATCTTGCGGATAAAAGTAATATTTCAAATAAGTGTTAGGAAGAGTAGTTGGGTCAATGTCATATACTTCTTTTGCTTTCATAAATGTATGTTTCCAACTTGCATCGGTTTGTTGTGATTCTTGAGATTCCGATGGTAGAGCGTAACCAAACTGACTAACATATTCTTGAATTTTAGGCATCAAATCATTTCCTTCTGTATCTCGGATATCCGTCCACCAACCAAAATGATTCAAGCCATAGTAGCGTACGACCATTTCTTTGCGTGAAGCTAAGCCGATAGCTTGAGCCATACGCTCTTCAATTCCCACCGGCATATCACATATATTGATGATCTTTGCTTTAGGACGTAATTTTCGAGTCGCTTCTGCCACGATCGCCGCTGGATTAGAGTAATTGAGCATCCACGCATTTGGTGAATATTTTTCCATATAATCTATCAACTCTAAAACACCGCCAATTGAACGCATCCCATAAGCAATTCCGCCAGGTCCACAAGTTTCCTGACCAACTACCCCATACTTCAACGGAATTTTTTCATCTTTTTCCCGCATCGCATATAAGCCAACACGAATATGTGCCATAACAAAATCAACATCAGTGAATGCTATTTCTGGATCAGTAGTGGCTGTAAACAAAATATCTGGTGCTCTTTCCTTCAATAAAATCTCACACGCAGAAGCAATACGTGCTTGTCTTTCCTCCAGATTGTCATAAAATTTGATTTGCCGGATAGGAAATTTATCCAGATGTTTCAAAAGCATCAAAACAATTCCAGGAGTAAATGTACTCCCTCCGCCGGCAATCGTGATTGAAAATTTTTTCATATTAACATTCCCCTTTCTATTTGTCTGTTAAGATTTTTGTGAAACTATTGTTCTATTTCTAATAAACGTTCAAATTGTTCACGTACTTGTGGCACGTCCAAACCAACTATTACTTGAAAAGCATTGCCGTTTCTCACTACACCGTGTGCTCCACCTTCTTTAAAAATCGTATCTTCTAAAACCAACGTTTTATTTTTTACAGTTATTCTCAAGCGTGTAGCACAATTTGTGACTTTTTCAATATTTTCGGCCCCTCCAAAACCTTCTAAATAAATAGCAGCTTGATTCTCATATACATTTTCAATTTCTGTTTTTGAAGTTTTCTCCTGTTTTTCTTTGTAATCTTTTTTAGTATATAATTTAATAGCGTCGGTATTCTCTTCTCTCCCCGTAGTGGCAATATCAAATTTGAGAATCAGGTATCGGAACACAATAAAATAGATTCCTGTAAAAGCTAGACCAATCACTAGTTGGGTAAAGATCATTCCTTTATGGTTTTGAAATAATGGAATCCAGACTTTCACGAACAAGTCAATAAATCCACCACCAATATCCCCTACCACACCAAAACCATACATCATTGCCGCCATTGTAGCAGCCAAAAGTGAATGAACAGCAAATAATGGTGGAGATATAAATAGAAACGTAAACTCTAATGGCTCAGTGATACCTGCCAAAACAGCTGTCAAAGTGGCGGGGATCAGGATCGTCAGCACCTTTTTCCTATTCTCAGGTCTTGCAGTGAAGTAAAACGCTGCGGCAATACCTGGAGAAGCGAATATTTTTGAATTCCCGTGCAAAGCAAAACCGCCTTCTGGAAAAAGCTGCTTAAGTGGCTGTTCGCTGCGAGCAAACTCCTGAAGATGTGTCATCCAGTATCTCGCAATCCCTTCTTCTACTACTGCTGGACCAAACGCAAACGGTGCGTAAATAAAATGATGTAAACCGGTTGGAATCAAAATACGTTCTAAAAAAGTGTAAAGCCAGACACCAAAGATACCAGCGCCCGCTAAGAAACCTTGCAATGAACTAATTGCCGACTGGATCTTGGGCCAGATAAGGCAAATCAAAAATGCAATAGGCAACATGACGAAAAAACTAATAATCACAACAAATGATGACCCTTGGTAGATCCCTAAAAAATCCGGCAGCTTTTTATCAAAGAATCGATTATGCAGATACACTACAACAGCTGAAATCAAGATTGCCCCTATAATTCCTGTATCCAATGTTTTGATACCCGCAATCATTTTCAGTCCACTCGCACCGCCCGGATCGGCAGAAAAATCAACACCAAAAAATCCGCTATAAAAGCCTAACATGGTAGAAATGAAATAATTACAAGTAATATAGACTACAAATGCTTCCATCACTGCTCTAGCACTTGCTTTTTTAGCCAATCCGATAGGTAATCCAATAACAAACAACAACTCCATTTGTTTGAATACGGTCCAAGCACCACTTTCAACCACTGACCAGATCGAATACCATGCTGTTCCTTCTGTAGCAATACTCCCTACTAACATAGGGTTTTTGAAGATAATACATAAAGCTACCATGATCCCCGAAAAAGAAAAGAGCAAAACCGGTGTAAACATAGCTCCGCCAAATCGTTGAATCTTTCCCATTATCATAATAAGTCAACTCCTTCCATACACATCTTGTGTCGCAGATTTAGTATAAGCACAAAAGAAATCGGTTACAATAGCTATTACATTTTAAGAACCTTGATTTCAATAGTAGTTCTTAGGTTGCAGATAATGGGAAATTTTCCTAAATACATAAATAAAAAACAGACTTAATCAGTGTATATAAATTTTTTCTATGCTTCTCCTTTAACCAGAGAAATTTAGAATTATGCTATACTGGTATTAAATAAAATGACGAGGTGTTTTATATGAAAAAGTTAGGGTTTATTTTAGCGTCGATCTCCTTATTCCTTGTAGGATGTACATCTGCTAGTAAAGAAACCAGTGAGTCATCTGCGACCGCAGTCAAAAGTTCCATCAGACAAACTAGTTCAGCTGAAAAAACAAGTACACAGAAATCAGCTTCTTCTGAATCGAATACATCTTCAACCACCAGCAAACTTTCAGAGTCTAACCCTTCTTCTATATCTAGTGGTACAGTTGACACGAGTCTTTCTTCTTCTACAGCAGACACATCCTTCTCACAGTCTTCTCAGTCAGTAGATCCGTTAGCAGGATATTCTGATCTGCAAATTGAGTACGCACGCGTTTGGTTGGCTGTCAAGGGGAATACTTTTAAAGATGCATCAGGCGATTTTGAACTACATGTTATTCATTATCCGGCAGGAACACCTATCGATCCCTATGATGCAGGGAGCGTAGGTTATCCAAAAGACGTAGTTATGCTTACTGGAAAATACGGCTACCAGGGAATTTTAGTGTATTCTAGTAACCACGACGGGACGATCACTAGTTATCCAGTTCCTTCACATTGGCAAATACCTGCAGATCAAGCCTCTGATCCAGCATTCATTAAAAAAACAACTCAAGAAATCATTGATCATGCATCTGTGGTTGCTATTCCTACAGGCAAACCCAATGACGTGAAACAGTTAATCGATGTGACAGTTATAGATAATTAGACTTTCTAATAGATCATAGGAAAAGAAGCTGACAAAATACTGTCAGCTTCTTTCATTTTCTTTTCTATTTAGATTTATTGGTCTTTGATAGACTCCAAGGCAGGAAAAAATTTTATTAAATAAACGTTTGCAAAATAGTCGCTTTTCCATCTTCTACCGCTACTTCTGCGTAGGCACCGTTGATCAATGTTAGTTGTGGCGGTACATGACCGCAATCAATATCATACAAGATTGGTATGTTCAATTCTTTTGAAAGATCTTCATATACATCCTTCATTCGATAATCTAGCAGATCCTCTGCTGCACTTCTGCCGAACATGATACCAGAGCTGTCCTCGAACCATCCTGCTAGTTTCATCTGAATAAGTGATCTTCGTAAATCAACGGACGATAGCTCACAGTTTTCTAGAAACCACAAGATTGGCTTTCCATCATTATACGTTCTTTTAAACGTTTGGACATCTCCATAAGGTGTACCAATTAAATGTCTGATCGTATCTATACAACCACCTAATAATCGACCTTTTATCCTTACTGCATCTCCGCTGACTGATTGCCAATTTGTTGGTTCAGTAAGATGGAAAACTGAAGGTGACGGTTGCTCATGATGTCATTCTTTTTGATATTTTTCAGAAGAATGCTGTAAGATTGATTCTCCTTTGCCTGTTTCTAGTACACTTTTCCACATCGCTGTCGTTTGATCTGAATAATTTCCTCTTAAATCAATAAGGTTGGTCCCATGTGCAGTGGCTATCCCTGTTTTTAATGTGACGGCGAGTAGCAACGTACTAATATCTGAATAACCTACTATCCATTTTGGCTGTAGCGCATCGAAATCGACAGAATCGAGGATCTCAATCAATAATTCTCCTCCCCAAGGCGGAAGGATCATTTGGATATTCTCATCTTGCATCATTTGATTGAATTCATCTGCTCGTTCTCTTGCTGGAGCTGATTTTTCTTTATCTTGCGTCCACAGCGACTTTCCAGTAACGACATGAAAAGATTTTTCTTCCATACTCTTTAAAGCCATTTCTAGTAACAGGTGGTGTTCTTCTGGTACGCCCGATGATGGTGCAGTAACCCCAATCGTCGTATTTCTACCTAATAACGGATATCTTATCATATTGCTTCAGCTCCTAGTACGCGCTATTTTGTTTGATTAGTTGTTATTTTCATTTGCTGGCATCAAAAATATTGGTATTTCAAGTAGCTGAATGATTTTGTTTAGGTCAACCGTTTTGATGACCATCGTTTGATCTGGCCTCCCTGGTGCAAAAACAAGTTTTTCTTTTGAAAATAGTTCTTCGTCAATAATAATCGGTATCTGTTCTTCGTAACCAAATGGAGAAACAGCACCCTGTTTTTGTCCCGTTTGTTCTTCCATCCGTTCTGATGAAACAATAGAAAGCCTTTTACCGATGATCTTTCCTAATGCTTTGAAATCCGTTTGTTTCGCAGTAAAAGTCAGATATACATAATTATTATCTTTTTTATCTTTTAAGAATAAGCTTTTGGTCTCTGTGCCTGTAAATCCTTGCTCTTTCTTCACCACCAAAGCATCTTCATTTGTATAAATAGCTCGATGATGATACAACTCAAAATAAATATTTGCGTGTGAGAATTTCTTTGCCAAGTCAATCATTTTTATGCCTCTTTTCTATTTTGGTCTTTGAGCCATCTTATCATCAAAATATACCGGATACAATATTGCTTGTTTTCTAATTTATTTTTATACATAACCATTGTTTTTCTGGTAAAATAAATCAAACCACTTAATGGAGGCGTTTTAGAATGGAAAAATTCCGACTGATTATTGATCAAATAAAAGAAAAAGAAAATCAACAAAAGAACAATGACCTTTTCTCTAAGATAGCGAAGACATATCCCCAGCTGGACACAACTGTAAAATGGAACCAGCCTATCTTTACTGATCATGGTACCTTTATTATTGCATTCAGTTTTGCTAAAAATCATTTTTCCATCGCACCAGAAAAAGCAGCGATTCGTGCCCTTGAAAAGAATATCCAAGAAATTGGCTACATATATACGGATAATGTCATCAAAGTTCCTTGGAAAAGCGCAATCAATTGGGAACTGATTGACCAATTGATTGCATTTAATATTGAAGACAAGAAAGATCATGATAAATTTTGGCGATAAAGCTTCATATGAACAAAACCTGTACTGGCGAAGTATCTATCCATTACCTTGTACAGGCTTTGTTCTATCCTTTTTATCCTCACTGGTTAAACACTTAATTGACAAAGTATCTGCTGTTTTTATAAGGAGTCTTTCTTGTGCTGAAAAAAAACACTGATACGAATGACCTTGAATTTTCAACTTAGTAAAATTATTTTTTCAGCAATTTTCCTGTAAATCTTTTGAATAAGGAAAAAATACGAGAAAATATCAGCAATCTTTCATAATACTATCCATTATTTTCAGGTATATTTAAATATAATATCACTTTAGAAGAGAATGAATTTCTTTAGAGAAAGAAAAGTTAGAATTTTCTGATTCGTTTTTTGCAATGACTTTAAGTGAGATCGTTCTTTCTACATCTCGTGATAAAGCAACTAACAACTAAACCAATAGAACCATTCACATAGGAGGGTGAACATTGAAAGATTTTTACTCAGTAAATGAATTAGCCGAACAATTAGGTGTTACTACACGTTCTATCAGAAATTATCTTCATGAAGGAAAACTAAAAGGAACAAAGGTCGGCGGACAATGGAAATTTTCTGAACGTAATCTTTTTGAATTTCTTTACGGAGATCAAGCAGATGAAGCAGCAAAAGACATGCAACGATTCATGCTAGATGCACCAATCACGATGCGTTTCAACCTTCAGTATCGTGATTTTACAGCGATCAATCAATTCCGAGAACAATTAGTCCAGTACCATAACGATGTTTATGCAAATAAAAAAGACCGTCTTTTACAATACGACCTTTATAAAGATAATCATGCGGAGATACTGATAGGTGGTAATTTTAATTATGTAACGAACTTTAGTCAATGGATCAATGGAAAATTATTGATGCAGACAGATATTTCACTTGTATCTTAAACGATTAAACGTGCTAGAATTTCCAATGGTGTTGGAAATTCTAGCACTTTTTATAAATAATCTTTTGCTCTCTTTATCCTCAAATAAAGACCGTGACCATACTTCCTACTACGATCAGCAACAAGCCGATAATCGTTAATTTTTTTTCTTTTGGTGTCTTATTTTCATGCAGGATGTACATACCGCCTAATGTAGAGATAACTACGTTTAGCTGTGTAATGATATATGCAGTAGCAACCCCATTTTCATTCGCTGAAAAAATATAAGCCAACGCTGACACACTGAAGATGGCTCCAACTATTGTTGCTTTCCAACTCTTGTCTTCAGAAAATGCAGTTGGTTTTCGGAAAATCACATAAATAACTGCCCCTAAAAAGACACCGATCATTTGCGGAAAGAAAATGGAAAGTCCGCTTGCATCAACTAGTTTGGGCAATGCACTGTAAACCCAATAACCAATACTTGTTGATGCTAATAGACTGATTCCTTTTGTGATACCGCCTTTTTTTCCAGGATCATCACTGATTGCCGTTAAAGCAGAACCAAATACAAGAAGAATGATCGCTGCTGCACCAATGATTTTCCCCATACTTCCAGACCATTCTCCAAAAGCGAAGACACCAATCAACGAGGTTCCGACTAACTGTAATGCAGTCGAGATAGGCATCGTTTTAGAAACACCAATCAAGTTGAAAGATGTATACTGTCCTGTTTGTCCAATAACCCAAAATGCACCAGAAAGTAAACTAATCAAAAATGTAGTCACTGAAATACCAGCTGGAGAAGCGAATAATTGAACGAGTAAGCCAACGAGCACCGCTCCAATCCCAGTTCCTAATATCTCATTTGTTGGTCTGCCGCCAATCTTTTTCAAAATCAGTGGCTGGATCCCCCACCCAACTGCCGGGATCAATGCAATCAATAAACCCATTTTTATTCACCCTTATCCTTTTCCACCTTGGAAAGAAGGATATAAAGTCATCCCACCATCTGCAAATAGTGTAATACCTGTAACATAACTGGATTCGTCTGAAGCCAACCATGCAGCTGCCGCTGCTATTTCTTTTGGTTCACCTACGCGTCCTAGCGGGATCATACTTTCCAAGAGTTCTTTTTGTTCAGGATCATCAAATTTTGCCGCATTAATAGGTGTACGGATAGCGCCAGGTCCTATACTATTGATTCTGATTCCCTTCGGTGCGTACTCCATTGCTACCGTTTCGGTAAATAATTTTACCCCGCCTTTTGAAGCAGCGTAATGAGCAAATGTTGGCCATGGGATTTGTTCATGAACAGAAGACATATTGATGATATTTCCTTTTTTATCATTCTCTGTAAAATAATTCAAAGCTGCTTTCGTTCCGATAAAAACGCCAGTCAAATTGACTTTTAATACTCTTTCCCAATCTTCAAGGCTAAGTTCATGGGTTGGATGCTGATTTTCCATCCCAGCATTATTAACCCAAACGTCCAGTGTCCCAAAATTTTCTAAAGCCGTATCAAGTAAACGCTGTATTCCTTCTTCAGAACTGACATCTGCTTGTACAGAGACTGCTTTTCCGCCTGCCTCTTCGATTGCTTTGACTGCTTTTTCTGCCCCTTCTTTATCCGAATTATAGTTGACGACTACATTCATTTTTTCTTTCCCGAATCGTTGAGCAATCGCTGTTCCAATCCCTTTTGATCCGCCAGTTACTACTGCGACTTTGTTTTCTAATTCCTTGTACATAGTACCCGCTCCTTTTTTATACCTAAACCTGTTATTACGGATAATTTTTATTTCCGCCTTAAAGTGAGTGTACACCAATATATATAGTCTAAAGCAAATGATACGCTCTAGTAATCGTTTTCATTGATTGGTAGCATCCTTCTATTTCTATAAAGAAAGAGGTTGTGACAGAAGTGTT
>NZ_BJLL01000023.1:0-36721 GCF_007996925.1 Enterococcus sp. NBRC 3427
TCAGGGCGCTGATTTCACAACCTCTTCCTTAAACGGTGTTCACAAGCCAGTTTCTCGGTATGAAGTCAAATTTAAGCAAAAATGTAAGAAGTCATTTTCACAAAATTTTTCTTCATACTCGAAACTAAGCGGCTTTTTCACGACCTCTTTTTTATTTTGCCATGAACATATCATAATACGCGTCCATTATTTCTTTAGCAATCGTCAAGTTCATGTGGTCTTGTTCATCTAATAAGTTCGGCAAGACAACACTGATCGCGATTTCCGGATTGTCTGTTGGGCCGTATGCCACGATATTACTATTGACTGTCGTAATATCTGGGTGACCTTCCGCAACCGTTTCTGCAGTCCCTGTTTTTGCAGAAAGGTCCATTTTCGCACTGGCTAATGGTTTGGCTGTTGTGTAAGGGTCGGTACCATGAACAACCTGGTGGAATCCTTCACGGAGGATTGCCATATTTTCTGCAGATATATTGACCTTATTTTCTACTGTCGTGCCCATTTCTTTTTTCACTTCACCCAAATTCCCATTTTCGTCATTGCCATAGATTGCTTTGACTAGGTGAGGCTGTACTCGTTTCCCGCCATTAGCGACTGTTGAAGCATATTGAGCTAATTGGATCGGTGTATATGTGTCAAACTGTCCAAATGCCAAATCGGTAAAGTTACCTGGAGTATACCATTCTTTGCCATTATCCGCATTGAACTTCTTCATATACTCAACAGAGCGTGAAATCCCAGGAGATTCATTCGGCAAATCGATCCCAGTCGTTGTACCAAGACCAAACTCTTTGAAAGAGTCTCTCAATTGTTGATAAGCTTTAGCTTCTTCATCTAAACTAGGTAGTCCCATTCCAGGAGTATAGTCTAGCCCTAGCATCTTTAATGCCACTTTGATCATATACGTATTGGAAGACAATTCCAATGCTTTGACTGCATCAAGAGCAACTTGTCCGTTTCGGTTAAAGACAGAGCTTTTTTCTGAAGCACCTTGTAGACGAATCGGTTCATCAATCAACACTTGATTCCCGCTGATCGCGTTACTTGCCCAACCTGCTGTCAAAGTACCAGCCTTGACTACAGACCCTGGAGCAAAGGCGCTAGTGATCGTGCCCAAAGCATTCTCGGTGATTTCCTTGGAACCTTGCTCATGACTGAAACCAGTCATGGCTAACACTTCTCCTGTCTGAGGATTCATGGCTACTGCATAAGCACCAGGCGAGTACTGTGCTTTACCGTTGTTGATCAATGTTTGATAATTTCTTTTTAGGATTTCTTCTACTTTTGATTGGAATTCTGCATTCATCGATAACATTAAATTAGAACCTTTTTCCCCAGAGAAGATTTCTTTTTGATTCGAAACATTTCCTTCATTGTCAAGGGAGACTTCATATTGGGTTTTGGTTCCTTGCAAGACATCTTCATATTGTTTTTCCAAATAACTTTGTCCCACACGGTCATTCCGAGAATACCCTTTTGCTAAATACTTCTCTGCTTCATCTGCCGGAAGACCTTGTTTTTCAGTCGTCACACTGCCAAGAATACTTTTTAGTGAACTTGCTGCGTTATATTCGCGTGTCCAGTCTGTGCCTGTCGAAACTCCTGGAAGCTCAGAAGCGCGTTCCGCCACAACAGCTAATTCTTGGTCAGTAACACCAGAGTTCTTGATATAGACCGTGTTTAATTCATATGCACTGTTCATCCGTTTAAAGATGGTAGCGATCTTTAATTGCTCCTCGTTTAAGTTGATCTCATCATCTGTTACTTTATTGACCATCGCACTGTATTGTTCGCTGTTTCCTAATTGCTTTTCTTTTGCCGAAAGTCTTTTTGTGGCTTCCTTCAAATGTTCCGGATCAGCCAGCCAAAAATCTTTTTTATCTCTATCTGTCAGATTTTCATCTGCCGGCACATCAATCAGCGAGTTCAGCTTCGTTGCGATTTCAAGTAGGTCTTTAGCCGTCACTTGTGTGCCTCTCGTATAGGTGATTGCCTGATTCGCTTTATTTGTGACTAACGCTTTTCCTGTGGAATCGTAGATCATTCCGCGAGGGGTACTTTCTTGGACTGTAATCGTAGAAGTAGATTTCACTCGCGCTTCCATCTCTTCACCATTCACGATCTGCAAATAGCCCAATCTAGCAATCAACGCAACAAATAACGTAAATATAATGAAAAAAAGAAAATTTAAGCGAAAAGGAACATGCGACCGACGAAACGTTTTGTTTTTAGGCTCTTGTGCCCCTTTTCTTATTTTTTCTATCCAAGAAGTATTTACTATTTTTTTCATAAAATCTTTCATCATTTCCTATCCTTCCGCCTATTTACATTCATGCTTCATTGTACCCAAAAACTTCTTAATAAAAAAGAAAAAATGAGCGGAGCAAGAAATTCTTTACCTAATTTCAAGATAAAATCAACTTTTTGTTTCACAGCAATCATCTGAAGTTGCATATCCAACTATTTTTTTCATTAAAAACTAAACTTATTTTTGAAAATTATGCTTTCTAAAGTCGTGAAACACTTCAATAGAACATTTCTTTGTGGAAAACTATAAGTTGTTATTCTAAAAAAACTTATATCAAAAACAGTAAGGTAAGTTTAGTTTTTTATTTTGAAGCCATAAAATAGTCTTGGATTGCTTCTCTTGTTTTTTTCACTTTTTCACTAAGTGATTCGTTTTTAGCCATATAGAAATAAAAAATGATATCGATCGTAGCGAATTGGGCCAAAAGTGAATTAGTTGCCGCACTTCGATTGGTGATTTCTTTTGGTCTTGATGTTTGTACGAGTACATCGGCTATCTTGCTAAGTGGGTTATTGCCAAATTGCGTCAACGCAATGATTTCGATATTCATATTTTTTGCTAGCTCAGCTAATGCAACTACATCTGCGCTTCTCCCTGAGTTCGAAACAAGCCAAAGTACTTTCTTCTTCTCATTGCTGACAAGTTGTGGGAGCAAGACATGGATATCTTTTTCAAAAATGATTGGCTTACCGACACGAGACCATTTTTGCAGAATGTCTTCTACCACTAAAGAAGAGGCACCAACACCATATAAAAAAACAGACTCAGCCGATTCCAAACATTCTACGACTTTTTGGATCGTTTCTTCTTCCAGAATATCTACTGTTTCTTTTATCGCTACTTGCGCATTATTTCCAAGTTTGTTTTTGATAGAGTAAAAGGACTCATTTGCTTCGATATCGCTAAATCCTTCATCGATTCCAGTCTGTAGTTCTGTTGAAATCGTGATTTTGAAGTCCGTCAAACTTTGAAACCCGATTTTTTTTGAAAAACGTACAACTGTCGGCGCACTCAAACCTGAAGCTTCCGCTAATTCATTAGCTGTCATTGTGGGAACCTTCTCAATATTTCCAATAATGTAGTTGGCCAACTTTTTTTCTGCTGAAGAATAATCTTCCATCATACTTTCAATACGACTAATTACGCTCATAAGTTCCTCCATCCTTTTAATAATCGTCTATGTAAGTATACCATATCAGTCCCTTGTTAACGGTCGTGTACTGGATAAAAAAACAAAAAAACAATCCGCACAATAGGATATCTTACTCCATCAATCCCACAAATTCTATTGTCCATCTGTGGGATTGTGGAATATCTGTTCTCTATTGTTTGGATTGTTTTTTATTTAGTGCTTTTTTATAGGCAGCTTATCTATTTGTTTTCTCTACTGTAATTTTTGACTTCTGCTTCCATAGCATCAATAAAGATATTCAAATCTTCTACAGCTGTTTCTTTACTTCCGTAACGACGTACATTCACTGTTGCATCTTCCAATTCTTTGTCACCGACAACTAATTGGTAAGGAATTTTTTGTGTTTGAGAGGCACGAATCTTATAGCCCATTTTTTCATTGCGGTCATCGACTTCTACACGTAAACCTTTCATTTGCAAGCGTTCTTTGATTTCATAAGCATAATCGCCATGTGCATCAACAGAAACAGGGATGATTGTCGCTTGTATTGGTGCTAGCCATGTTGGAAAAGCACCTTTGTATACTTCTGTCAAATAGGCGACAAAACGTTCCATCGTAGAAACGATTCCGCGGTGGATAACCACTGGACGATGTGTATTTTCCCCATCTTCTCCAACATATGTCAAATCAAAGCGTTCCGGCAATAAGAAGTCTAATTGTATAGTTGACAATGTTTCTTCTGTCCCAAGAGCTGTTTTGACTTGGACATCTAATTTTGGTCCGTAAAAGGCTGCTTCACCTTCTGCTTCAAAGTAATCTAGCTCTAATTCATCCATAGCAGCTTTCAGCATTGCTTGGGCTTTTTCCCACATTGCATCATCATCAAAATATTTATCTGTATTGTTTGGATCGCGGTAGCTTAAGCGGAAACGATAATCTGTAATATTGAAGTCAGCATATACCGCGACCATCAATTCAAGCGTACGTTTAAATTCATCTTTGATTTGGTCAGGACGAACAAATGTATGACCATCGTTCAACGTCATTTCTCGTACACGTTGTAAACCTGACAAAGCACCTGATTTTTCATAGCGGTGCATCATTCCTAATTCAGCGATACGAATTGGTAATTCACGGTAAGAATGGATGGCGTTTTTGTAGACCATCATGTGATGAGGGCAGTTCATTGGACGAAGAACAAGCATTTCGCCATCTCCCATATCCATTGGCGGGAACATGTCTTCTTGATAATGATCCCAGTGTCCAGATGTTTTGTACAACTCAACATCTCCCATGATCGGTGTATACACATGTTGGTAACCTAAACTAACTTCTTTGTCTACGATATAACGTTCGATCGTGCGTCGGATTGTTGCCCCTTTTGGAAGCCAGAATGGCAAACCAGAACCAACTTCTGGAGAAACCATAAACAAGTCAAGTTCTTTTCCTAGTTTACGATGGTCTCTTTCTTTTGCTTCTTCACGCAGACGGATATATTCTTTCAAAGCTTTTTTATCAAAAAAGGCTGTTCCGTAAACTCGTTGCATCATTTGGTTGTTTGAGTTTCCACGCCAGTAAGCACCTGCCACTGATAATAATTTGAATACTTGTATACGACCAGTAGACGGAACATGTGGTCCACGGCACAAATCGATGAATTCACCTTGTTGATAGGCAGTAATCACTTCTTCTTCTGGCAATTCACTAATCAGTTCTACTTTGTAGGGGTCACTTGCAAAAATTTCTAATGCTTCTTGTTTTGAAAGAACACGGCGTTCGATTGGCAGATTTTCTTTGACGATTTTCATCATCTCTGCTTCGATTGCGGGAAGATCTTCTGCAGTTACTTGATTTTGTCCATTGTCTGTATCATAGTAAAATCCTGAATCAATAGCTGGTCCAACACCAAAGTGGATATTTGGATAGAGGCGGCGCATTGCTTGAGCCATCAAATGAGCTGCTGAATGACGGACTAATCCAAGTGCATCTTCATGGTCTGGTGTGATGATCTCAATACTTGCATCTTCCTCGATTGGACGAGTCAAATCAACAAGTTTGCCGTTCACTTTACCAGCTAAAGCTTTTTTTGCTAAGCTTTTTGAAATACTTTCAGCGATTGCCAATGTTGTTGTACCAGCCTCAAATTCTTTGACTGCACCATCTGGAAAAGTAATTTTTATCATAATAGTTTCCTCCTTGAAATGTTTTGATTGATCAGATCATCAAGCTGAAAAACAAAAAATCCTAGCATCTCTTGAAAAGAGATACTAGGACGAAAAGTTCGTGGTTCCACCTAATGTTCAAACGCACATGCGTTCCTCAAACGTTGTAACGGTCCGACCGCCCTTGCTTCAACAAGGGTTTCGAAAGTGGTCATCCTTTGGTTTTCTCCTGGAAAAGTTTCAGCCTAGCTTTTCCTCTCTTATCGAAGACTCTCAAATTCAGTTGGCTTTCTCATCAATCAATTATGTGTTTATTTAACCACTAATAAATAGAAAAATCAAGTGTGAAACCAAACTTATTTTTTCCATTCCCCATTTACACCGTATGTTCCTTTTTTCATCTCGTTGATGATGACATGGATGTGTTCTTTTGGTGCTTGCGTGTTTTTATGAACAGCTTCCGTGATATCTTTCATCATATTTTCTAATTGTTCCGGACTGCGACCTTCTACTAATTCGACATGTACGAATGGCATAATGTTCTCTCCTCTTTCTGATCGTTCTTTTTTCAACTCGATTCTATCATACTATTTTTGTCTTGGGTACTGAATCCAGAAAAATGACTGGGTCTTTTTTTGCTCTCAACGCACTCAGGATAGAGACCGTGTCCACGACTTCTTGCAAAACAGCTCCGAATAACGCAGGAATCAGACCCGTACTTGCTATTAACATCAAAAAAATACAAATAAAGATGCCAATCAGTACAGATTGTTTCGCTATTCTCATCGTATCTTTTGAGATCACTACTGCTTTTGCTACACGCAAAAGATCATCTTTCAAGATGACCGCATCTGCACTTTCACTAGCAGCTGTAGAACCATGAGCGCCCATTGCAATGCCGATATCTGCAGCAGCAAGTGCTGGTGCGTCATTCACACCGTCTCCTATCATCGCCACAGGTCGTTGATCTTTAGGGATACGTTCTAAAATAGTCAATTTGTCTTGAGGCAAGCAATGAGCATGTACAGAATCTAATTTGACTTCCTCTGCAATCGCTTGAGCAATGGCTGATCCATCTCCGGTAATCATCATCAAATTTTTCACACCAAGATTTCTTAGCTCTTTGATTGTCTTTGCTGCTTCTGAGCGAATCTGATCCGAAAATAGGATGGTTCCTGCAAAGGATTGATCAATGGCTACATAGATTGCTGTATCAGAAGTTTCGATTTCTTCCACTGAAACAAAAGAAGCACGCCCAATCTTTACGTCATGATTATTGACTATTGCTTGGATTCCTTGACCTGACACTTCTTTCAGTTGACTAACAGGATACAGTTGGCTGTTTTTCACGTTGTTCACTAACGAACGAGCTAAGATATGGCTAGATTCCTGTTCTGCACTTGCTGCATACATAAGTAGCTCTTCTTTTTTCATTCCATTGACTGGTTGAATTGCCTCTACTTCTAATATTCCTTTGGTAAGCGTTCCTGTTTTATCAAAAGCAATCGTTTTTGTACGTGCGAGCTTTTCAATCGTTGTTCCAGTTTTAACAACAATCCCGTTTTTACTTGAACGGCTCATCCCGGCAACTAAAGCGATTGGCGCAGCTAAAATCAATGGACAAGGCGATGCTACGACCAATACTTCTGCAAAACGCAAAGGATCTTTTGAGAACCACCAAGAAATACCGCCAATCAAATATGCGATCAATGTAAAGGGAACCGCATAACGATCAGCTAAACGGACGAATCGGGCAGGTTTTTCTTTTGATTCTTCGACTAATTTAATGATCATTTGATATTGGCTATCTGCGGCACGTTTTTCAGCAATCATTTGGATTGATCCGTCTCCATTTAAAGACCCAGACATGATCTGATCTCCAGGTTTCTTTGTTTCTGGACGAGACTCTCCTGTCAAAGAAGATTCATCGACTGATGATTCTCCTTTGATCACTCGACCATCAGCAGGTACAAGCTCGCCAGGCTTGACTAGCAGCTGATCATCCACATTTATTTCATCAATTACTATATCCTGCCATCTTCCCTCTTTGAATCGATGGGCGATTCTTGGGGTGTTGTCTAATAAAGATTGCAATTCTTTACCTGCTCGTTTATTCGCGTAATCTTCTAGACTATCTCCACCCGTAAGCATGATCAATATCATCAAACTAGCCCAATATTCTTTGACGGCTAATGTTGCAAGGATTGCGGTAATCGCTAATATATCTACACCATATCTTCCTGAACGCAATCTTTTGATCATTTCCAAAAACATCAAGAAGGCGAGAATCCCTCCAGTAAATGCAACAATCATAAAAGCAAGTCCCGGCTGATGGAAAACAAATTCACTTAACAAAGCTACTCCGCCAATAAATAAAGTAAGTAAAAATTTTTTAAAATGTGTCATAGTTTCTTCTCCTCTTTTTTGTGACTTAGAGGTTAGTCATCCATCTTCAATTACCTCTCTTTCTCTTAAGCATAGTCCTTGCTTAACACTTTTTAAAACAATAGGCCTTAATTGAAAACAACTATCACTATCAGCGTTTCCAATAGTCGCCAGTCCTACAAACGAATCAATCGAGCAAAGAGAACTTTTTTCGATTCATCCGTTAAAAAGTACCTTTTTTCGAAAAACTGTGCTATACTTTTAATTCGTTATTTACGGCGGAAGGAGCAAACATGTGATGAATGAGAAACAACTAGAACAAACGCACGTGGATGAAACGATCGAACTAATCCAGATCGAACAAAATATGCTGGATACAAAACAACGAGAATTGACTCAGGAAATGAATCATTCGACAAAAGACACAGCTAATCACAAGATTCGAGCTGGTTCCAATGAAGCTTTTTATGAATCTGCTGTTGAATATCGCCAACATGAGCAAGAATTGCTTTTAAAATATCATACTCTTGAGGCGCAGCAAAAACGCCTACAAACGTTGTCTGTTATGAAAGACAGTCCTTACTTTGCCCGTATCGATTTTAAAGAAGACCGTGAAACAGAAACATTGTATCTAGGTATCGCTTCTTTAAGAGATCTAGCAGAAGAAACAATCGTTATTGACTGGCGCGCACCAATTGCCAACCTTTATTATGAAGGTGAGATTGGTCCCGCATTTTATGAAACTGAAACAGATAGAATAGATGTCGATCTGCAGTTGAAAAGACAATTTAAAATCCAAGAAGGACGTATTTTATCTATGGTAGATACGTCGGAAGTAATCAACGATGACTTTTTGCTAGAGATATTGGATGAAGCATCAAGCAACCATATGAAAAATATCGTCTCTACGATACAAAAAGCACAAAATGCAATCATTCGGGACACAACAAGTAAAGTGATGCTGATTGAAGGAATCGCCGGAAGCGGAAAAACGTCTGCTCTGCTTCAACGTATTGCTTTTCTGTTGTATCATAATCGCAAATGGCTAGAGGCAGAAAACGTGCTTCTATTTTCACCAAACCATTTGTTTTCTGATTATATCTCGACTGTATTACCTTCATTAGGTGAAAGTGGTGTGCCTACACAAACATTCAAAAATTATATTTCACAGCTGTTGCCAGAGTTTTCTTTATTAGACGAACAGCAACAGGAAAGTGGTTTTTTGCTAGGCGAAAAAGATCCGATACAAGTGATGAAAAGCGGATTGACCTTAGTGGATCAGATTGATCGCTATATCCAAAGCATCACAAGCTACGGTCCCTTGTTCCGTGATATGAAAATAAATGGTCGTACGATCCTATCGAAGGAATCGATTCGCCAATGGTATAAAGAAACAAATGAACAACTTCCCTTGCACCACAGACTCTCTCTGTTACAAACGAAACTACTGAAAAAATTAGGCGGTCTGCAAAAAGATGAAACACGTCAGCAATGGGTCAAAGATCTCGCGGAAGAGCAGCTCCAAGAACTATACGCAACAGATCCTAATCTTGAATATACAGAACAAAAGGAGCGTTCCTTACGTAAAAAACTGGCTAATCAAATCGTACGTAAACGATTCCGTCGAATTCATCGAGGAATCATGAATTATCAATTTGTCAATATAACGAAACAATATCTCCACTTTTTACAAACTGTGCCACTTTCTCTTCTGACACAACATAAAATCAGCGAGAACAGATGGCAAGAACATTTAGCAACTATTCGTACACATTTGCGTCAAAGAGAGTTGCCCCAAGAGGATGCTGTCCTATTCTTTTTACTGATGCGCCGAACGTATCCGGTGACAGTCACACACAAAGCTCGCTATATCTTTATTGATGAAATGCAGGATTTCGCACCATCACAAGTGGCATTGTTGCAAGCCTTGTTCCCAAAAGCAAATTTGACTTTCTGTGGAGATTTAAATCAAAATGTCTTTGGAAATGAAACGATCGTGGGATCATTGGAAGAACTTTTCGTGGACCGTGAAGTTACCCGTTTCCAATTAACAACAAGCTATCGCTCCACAAAAGAAATCACTGATTTTGCTAATCATTTTATTGCAAAAGAACATCAAGTAGAGACTACAGCAAGAAAAGGCGATTTGCCTTTACTCATCCAAGGGACAACTGATGATGTCAAACTGAATTGGTTAGCAGATACCATTCGAACGACTCAGGGAAAAGCCCGGTATTGGCGTACAGCAATCATTGCTAAAACCCAAGAAGAATGCGAAGCTCTTTATGCTCAACTGCCAGATGAGTTGAAACAACAAGTCCAGCTGATTTTAAATGAGAGTGACTTTATGAAGCGTTCCATTATTTTACTTCCGGCCTTTTTAGCAAAAGGTCTGGAGTTTGACCGAGTTTTCTTGTGGGATGTAGATGCAGATCATTTTTCTTCTCAGCAAGACAAATTGATCCTTTACACCATGTGTACACGTGCGATGCATGAATTGACACTTTTTACCTCCAATAATCAAAGTCCTTTGTTAAACAATATGGATATTTCATCTTATGAGAAAAAAGTATTGTAACTAAAAAGACAACTGCTATCGTTAATGTTAGCAGTTGTCTTTTTAGTTACAATAATAATTGCAGAAAAAGTAATTTCATCATTTAAGGTCATTTATTCTATATATAAATCCAAATCTGTTTCAGGATATTTTAATTTGACAAGCGAAATAATCATTTTCAGTTCTTCCATGTTTTCTGGATATTCTGGGTCAAATACCTTGCTATGACGTCCAATACCGCCATTGTCGATCAATCGGTAAATTCGGTTCCATTCAATGAACTGATCGATTGATTGGAAATTGCTGATTGGATACCCCCCACAATCCAAAATCTCTGATACACGAAATGCTAGGTATGCACTATCGACCACTTTATTTTTTTTCGTATCTATCTTCTCATTTCTTTCGATGAGAATTTTTTCAGGATGATGCTTTAAGCTCCACTCCAATAGTAGAAAGAAAGCCTCCATCCGATACTCTTCTTCAAATAACCGAAAGGCTGAATCAGAACGACGAAAAAGCAGCGGAATCAAATATTTTTGTCTATAAATCAGCATTGGTGCGCGGTCCACCATACACTCTAAATAACGGTTCAGATACCCTGTACCGACATAGTTTCCTAATCGATAGCCTTCAACGCCGAATCTTGCGTATTTTTGCGCTAATTTTGAACAATCAGTTACGTTCACTGCTAACTCTTCTACTTTGCGGTAACCGCTTAAGATACGTTCAAAAGGTTCTAAAGTGATTTTTGCTTCCATATTCTTCCCCGTCCATCTTCCACATACTTCATATCATTTCATATGATACTTATGCTCTCATCATACCACAGGTTGAATTAGAATAGAAAATAAATCACACAAAAAAACAAGACAATCTATTAGTGAGATTGTCCTGCTTTTTGAAAAAGACTGAATGCTTTTCGTTAAAACTGATTGCTTAGTCTTCTAATGCCACATTATGGAACACATGCTGTACATCTTCTAGATCTTCTAGCGCATCAATCATTTTTTCAAATGTTTCTTGGTCTTCTAAAGATAATGTAACTTCGGTTTGAGGAATCATTTGGATCTCAGCAATTGAAAAATCAGTGATTCCTTTTTCTTTTAATGCTTCTTGGATACTATGGAAATCCGCTACTTCACCGTAAACGATGATTTGTCCATCTTCTTCCATCACATCACGAACGTCGATGTCTTTTTCCATTAGATATTCAAGGATCTCATCAGCGTCTTCTCCTGCAAATGCAAAGATTGCTGTATTATCAAACATATAAGAAACCGCTCCAGAAACACCCATGTTCCCGCCATTTTTCCCAAATGCTGCTCGTACGTCTGCTGCTGTTCGATTCACATTGTTTGTCAATGTATCAACAATCACCATTGAGCCGCTTGGTCCAAATCCTTCATAACGTAATTCAGAGTATGTTTCATCTCCTGCACCTTTTGCTTTTTCGATTGCTCGGTCAATAATATGTTTTGGTACATTATAAGTTTTAGCGCGATCAATGACGAAACGTAGTTTTTGGTTTGCATGCGGATCAGGATCACCTGATTTTGCTGCCGCGTAGATTTCAATCCCAAATTTTGCATAAATCCGGCTATTATTAGCATCTTTAGCAGTTTTCTTTGCTACGATATTTGCCCATTTACGTCCCATATTTTCACTTCGCTTTCTGATTTGATAGTTTCATAACGCAAAAACGTCCTGTTCCATTATACTTGTGAATCACGATTCTGTGAAGCTTTTTTTCTTTCTTCCTTCATTCTTCTCATTTTCAGTCAAAGGTCTATACTTGGATTGGGATTTGTCCGAAATTCTGTTCTGGAATATTGCCTCCCAATTGATAGATTTGATCACTTCTAACTAACAGTTCCGCTTCTTGTGCCTCTTTTTTTCCGATTCGGGAATAAATAGAAATCTCTTTTTTTTCTTTTAAGAATCTTCTTCCAGCATCGGTAAATCCAAGTAGTCGAAGATAGTTTTTATTTTGTTGGCTAGGAATCTCTTGCTTTTTGATATTCAGCAAGACATAACAAGATAATCGTTGGATCCGCGTCCATGTATATCTCTTTGTTTTTACTTTTGACACAAAATCTGCAAAACCGTTAGCTGTTGCTGCTGCTGTCTTCATGCGAGTTTCTATTCCTTCGGTCATCTGATAGATATCTGTCAATTCCATCAAAGTAGAAGATAACAACCGATAACGCAAATACGGCCAATAGGATTCCCAAGTCTGTAACGAACAAGTGGAAAGATCTTCTTCTGTCTGAAATGGCACAAGTCCAGCGATCCTTTTTCCTTCTTCTAACGCATGACGAATGGCTGTTGCACTGGCTATTGTTTGATCTGTGATTGTTTTTTCATGATAGCCTGCACTTTTACGCTGGATCGGATGTAACTCCATAGGGTGGATATACTTAGCATTTTCTTTTGCATAACTTAATCCTAAAATATGATTGGGTGAAGAAAAATCAAGCGCAATATCGGGATACAGACTGCGAAAAACTGCAGTCATTTTTTGCGGATAACTATACGTTTGATCAGACAGTTCTTGAAAAGACTCTTCTATCTTGTCTTGATTCTGTTGAACAAATCGGCCGAAACTACTATAGTCAAACGAGGTCTCTTCTTCTGTTCCAAAACACAAACTGTCACAGTCCAATGCTTGCAAGATTTTCACTGCACCTTTAGCGAAATAATCAGCTGACTGAACCGCCCATTCGACAGGAAGCTCTACTACTAAATCCACACCGTTTTGCAAAGCTTCATTCGCACGATGCCATTTATCGATGATAGCTGGTTCGCCTCGTTGCAAAAAATTCCCACTCATTACAGCAATGACGACCTCTGCTCCTGTTGTTTTTCGTGCCATTTCAGCATGATAGCGATGTCCATTGTGAAATGGATTGTACTCTACGATAATCCCGCAGCTTTTCATGTACGTCCTCCTTCATAGTTTATCGATAAAAAAACACTAGAGACAAGTAAGGAAAAGTCAAAAATCAGAAAAAATACCCGAACTATATAAACTATTCTCGCAAACACAATACTTCTGCGACGAAAAGCTGCACCGCAAGAGCAATGCCTATATCGTTCGGATATATAATTTATGTTGAAGATTTATTCTTTTCTTGTTAACTCGAGCAGGCAAAATTGCTAGTCTTTGTATGCTACGAAGAACCAGCGCTTTGATTTCTCTGATGCTGCTTCGTCTGTAAAATCAGAAAATGCTTCGACTTTCGAAAACCCACTGTTTTCCAGCATTCTTAAATAACTTTCCAATGGATAGGTACGCTCTTCATGTAGTTCATCTTCACGGATAAATCGCCCAGATCCTTCTGGTTCCTCAACGAAAAAAGTCAGAAAATGTTCGATGCTGTATTTCTCACTTCCTGGATAGCTATCCCATAAAAAAGCAAAATTATCCCCTTGATAATGATAGCTATATTCTGGAAAAACTTCGTCTACTTGATAGGTGGAGTGCACGTCAAATAAAAATCGGCCATTTTCTTCTAACGTTTGATAGACTTCATCAAAAACTTGCTGTACCTCTTGTCTATTTTTCATGTAGCACAACGAATCAGAAAAACAAGTAATTGCTTGATATTGACCGATTTCAGATAAATCGAGCATATTGCCTTCTACAAATTGGATCGATGCGTCTTCTTCATATGCTCGCTGGCTTGCGATCATCAACATCTCTTCTGAAAGGTCTAACCCTGTCACTTCATATCCATCTTTTGCAAAGGCAACCGCTAATGCTCCAGTACCGCACGCCAGTTCCAAAATATTTTTTGTGTCTTCTTGCAAATGACGTTTCGAAAAAGCTAACCACTGCTGGTAAAGCGTTTCGTCCATCACTTCATCGTAAATGAAAGCAAATGTTTCATAAGCCATGTTAATCCAACCATTCATTAAGATCGACTAACGGCGCATCTGACCATAGTTTTTCCAAATTATAGAAGCTTCGTTCTGGCGCATGGAAAACATGTACGATCAAATCTCCAAGGTCGATCAATACCCATTTTCCGCCTTCTTTTCCTTCAATACGTTTTACTTCATATTTGTTTTCTTCTTTATCAATGATTTCTTCTGTAATTGCGTTGATTTGACGTTCACTATTTGCTGAACAGATCATGAAATAATCTGCTAACAAGGAAACATTTCGAACGTCTAAAGCGATAATGTCTTCTGCCCGTTTTGAATCTGCTGCTTTAACCGCAATTTTTAATTGTTCTTTACTATCTATGATGATTTCCTCCTAATATTGAGTGGCTTATTTTTTTGCTACCCAGTAATTATATGTTTCGATTGTTTTTGGATAAATCTGTTGTTCTTGTGCAAGTAAATGGGATAGCGTATGTTTTGTTTCAAATGCTACTGCTTCATCTAGATCAACCCATGCAATTGTCCGTGCATCTTGCACCCCAGGAAAATCCCGACCTGGTTCAATATAGTCTGCTACATAAATGATTTTGTCCAGGAGACTCATTTTAGCAGCGCCAGTCGTATGCACTCGAATCGCGTGAAGAATCTCTGAATCAGTGATTCCTAATTCCCGCTCTACAAACGAAGCACCAACAAGCCCGTGCCAGATAGCATTATTATAATTCAATAATTCTGGATCAAAACCGTCTCTTACGATCACCATTTTGAACTCCTCATCTGGTCGCTCTTTCGCATAATCGTGTGTCAATGCAGCGATACTAGCTTTTTCAGGAGAAGCACCGTATTTTTTGGCAAGAGCAACAGCTGTTTCTTCTACTCCAAGCACGTGCTTGAAGCGTTGTTCGCTCATTCTCATCTGTATTTTTTGCATCAGGTTTTCTCTAGAATAAGCAGTATATTCATTACTATAGTCCATCTTCATACAACCCTTCATTTTGGATATAATCAATTACTTTATCTGGAACAAGATAGCGGATAGAACAGCCTTCTTTGATCTTTTGACGTATTTTTGTGGAACTGATGTCGATTTCAGGTACATCTACCCAAATCACAGGATATGGCGTATCTGTTGTGTAACCTGGTCGACGTATGCCCACAAAATTGACCATCGAAGTCAACTCATCAATTTTATACCATTTTGGCAAATATTCTACCATATCCCCGCCAATAATAAAGTAATAATCTGTATCCGGATTGTTTTGTGTCAATTCCTTCATCGTATCATAGGTGTAGCTTTTCCCACCACGAGCTAATTCAATCGTTTCAATCTGCAAAAAAGGGTTGTCTTCCACCGCTAATTCCAACATGTTGAGTCGGTGTTTTGCATCAATCGTCTCTTTCTCATCAACATGAGGCGGCTGATAAGAAGGCATTAAAAATACGCGGTCAAGACCTAAATTCCGACCAGCTTGTTCAGCCATCACTAAATGAGCAAGGTGAACGGGATTGAACGTTCCGCCTAGAATCCCTACTTGCTTTTTCTTCTCTAAGAATTGAGGCATTTCTTTAGGAAATAGTTGTGAATGAACAAATGTCTTAGCTTGCGTATTCATCATGGTCACTCCTTATATTGCTTTTACTTCATTTGATAACCTTTGATACTTTTCTTTTGTAGAAGGTTTGTATAATACGATCACTCGTCCAATGATTTGGACGATTTCACAGTCGATTTCTTTTTCTAATACTTGAGCTGCTTCTTCTGCAACCTCATCTGTATTTTGAAGTAGAGATACTTTGATCAGTTCTCTTTTTTCTAAAGCTTCTTCAATTTGAACGATCATTGCTGAATTAATTCCACCTTTACCGATTTGAAAAATCGGCTGAAGATGATGCGCTTTGCTACGTAAAAAACGCTTTTGTTTTCCTCTTAAACTCATAATTTTCCTTCTTCCTTAAATCAATGCTTTGCGTTTCAATACATCTACACCCTTTGGCGCCCAGCCCGCAATTACTGCTGGAGCTGTTACAGTGATCCAGCCTAGACCGGCAAAAACGATGTCTGTTTTTTCTTTCACAGAAAATTCAAAACGAACAAGCTCCGGAAATGCCTCGACTTCATCAGGACGAGGAGGCTGTAATAATCCACCTACATGTTTTTGATAAAATTCGTCTGCTTTTTCCAGTTTCGTTCGATGAATATTTACATCATTTGACACATAAGCAATAAATGAAGCACGATTGCCGCTGATAAAATCAAATCTTGCAAGTCCGCCCAAGAAAAGTGTTTGCCCTTCATTCAGCTGATAAACTTTAGGTTTGATTTCTTTTAACGGGGCAATGATCCGCAAATCTTTTTTACCTAAGTAGTGCGCCATTTGATGACGATGGATGATCCCCGGTGTATCAATCAAAAAATGTCCATCATCTAAAGGAATCTCGATTTTATCCAAGGTCGTTCCGGGAAACTGTGAGGTTGTGATCACATCTTGTACTCCCGCTGTATTTTTGATGATTTGATTGATAAGCGTTGATTTCCCTACGTTTGTTACTCCGACGATATAGACATCCCGTCCATCGCGGTATTCTTCAATTTTTTCTAATAGTTCCGTCATCTCATGAGATTTCTTAGCACTAGTTAGTAATACATCTACTGGACGAATCCCTGCTTCGTGAGCACGTTCCTTCATCCATTGTGTTAATTTAGGTTTTTTCAATGATTTCGGTAATATATCCACTTTGTTTCCCACTAAAAGTACTGGATTATCACCGACAAAACGATGTAGTCCTGGAATCAGTGAACCATTGAAGTCAAAAATATCCACCACATTGACAATCAATGCATCTTTTTGCCCTAATTCATTCAGTAAGCGTAAAAAGTCGTCATCCGTCAATGAGACATCTTGGATCTCATTATAATGGCGTAATCTGAAACAACGCTGACAATAGACTTCCCCGGAAGCTAACCCTTTTTCCAAAGCCGTTTGCGGCGCGTATCCTAATTCACCGGGTTTGCTTGTTTGTATAACGGCACCGCAGCCGATACATTGTAATTCTTCTGTCATTCGATTCCACCTCGCCAGCCCATATCAGGGTATTTTGCTAATAGATAGGCCATAATTCTTTTTTCCCAAAAACGATTAAATTGTGTCTTCCAACTATCTGTTGCGATAATGGGTTTTACAAGGATGCTACGTATCCCTGCACGATTGGCTCCACGTATATCAGTCATGATCTGATCGCCTACCATTACTATCTCATCATCTGCTAAATCCAATTGTTTCTTTGCTATGTTGATCCCTCTTGCTAAAGGTTTCATTGCTCGTGCAACATACAAAAGATCAAATTTTTCAATCGCTCGCGCGACACGTTTTGAATTATTGTTTGAAACAACAACAACAGGGATTCCTGCATTTTTCATTTCTAAAATCCAAGTAAGCAACTCTTCTGTTCCATCTGGATTATTCCATGCAATCAACGTATTGTCTAAATCTGTCAATACTGCTTTGATGCCTAGATTCTTTAATTGGGCAGGTGTAATCTGATAGATGGCTTCTACCATCCATGTTGGTTTGTAATTTGAAAACATGTTGTCTCCTCATCTGCAAAAAATGAAGGAGCACATAAAGTACTCCTCAACCCCGTATTATACTGCATATCAGCAAAAAAAACTACCTCTATACTCGTTCCTCTTTCAGAAAAAGCATTTCTTTACAAAATGACCAAAAATAAAGATTGATTACAGAAAAATTTAGAAACAAAAAACAACTAAGCGAGCAAGAATCATTCTTTACTCTTTGCTTAGTTGTTAAACACCTAATATTGTCGGAACCTCTTGTATCGTTTTTCCAGTAGTTCATGCTGGTCGAATCGAACAAGTTCCGTCAATTTTTCAATCAACGCTTTTTTCATGATGTGAGCGACTTTTTGCCGTGGCAACTGCTCGCCGTTGAACGTTTCAGGAATCACTCGATCCACGATCCCTAGCTCACGTAGTTCTGGTGCAGTAATTTTCATCAACTCGGCTGCTTCTGCAGCGCGACTGCCGTCTTTCCACAAAATCGAAGCAAACCCTTCTGGGGAAAGCACAGCATAGATCGTTTCTTCTAACATCCAGACTTCATCCGCTAAACCTAGAGCAAGGGCACCGCCACTTCCACCTTCACCAATGATGACGGCGATGATTGGTACTTTTAAATCAGACATTTCGAGCAGATTTTTGGCAATTGCTTCTCCCTCGCCACGCTCTTCTGCTCCTATACCGCAATAGGCACCTGCTGTATTGATCAATGTAATCACCGGTCTATTAAACTTTTCAGCTTGCTTCATCAGTCGTAAAGCTTTGCGATAGCCTTCAGGATGAGGAGAACCAAAATTTCTGCGGATATTTTCCTGCAGATCCCTTCCCTTTTGAATACCTATCACTGTTACCGGTTTGCCATCTAATCGAGCGATGCCACCAACAATCGCTTCGTCATCTGCAAATAAACGGTCACCATGGCATTCCTCGAAAGAATCGAAGATCTCTTCAAAAAAGTCCAAGCTAGTCCATCGTTCTTTAGCTCTTGCTAGCTGAACGACATCATGTGCTGTTTTATCCACGATCTATCCATCCTTTCTGTGTATGCAATTCAAGAAGCGTATGGATTTTCTGCTTCAATTCCATGCGGGGAACAATCTGATCGACGAAACCATGAGACAATAAGAATTCGGCCTTTTGGAAATCTTCTGGAAGTTCCTGCTTGATCGTCTGTTCGATGACACGTCTTCCAGCAAAACCAATCAAGCTTTGGGGTTCTGCTAAAATGATATCACCTTCCATTGCAAAACTGGCAGTTACTCCTCCGGTCGTCGGGTCTGTCAAAACAGTTAGATAAAAAAGGCCTTCATTACTGTGCCGTTTGACAGCAGCAGAGATTTTCGCCATCTGCATCAGAGAAAAGATGCCTTCTTGCATCCGAGCGCCTCCTGAAGCCGTGAACAAAACGACTGGAAGTTTTTCCTTTGTTGCTCGTTCGAATAACCTAGTGATTTTTTCTCCAACAATCGTGCCCATACTTCCCATGATAAAATTGGGATCCATCACTCCAATAATGAAGGGGATTCCCTGAATGGTTGCTTTACCAGTGAGGACTGCTTCATGAAGCCCCGTTTTATCTTGCATTTTTTTTATTTTTTCCGTATATTCGGGAAATGCTAGCGGATCTTCGGTTACAAGATCCGTATCCCATTCTTCAAAACTTTTTTCATCAATGATCAAAGCTAGACGCTGCCATGCACCGATACGAAAAGCGTATCCGCAATGGGGGCATACTTTTTCTTCACCGATGTCTTTCGTATAAAGGATATGTTTGCAATTTGGACACTTCGCCCACATGTTATCGGGAACAGATGGCGAGTTAGCAGGTTTGCTCTCTCTATTAGGATTGATCCGAATATATTTCTTTTTCTTAAACAGAGCCATCTATGCGCCTCCTATCTCCGTTTCTGGTGTCCAATTCGGTAAAAATTCTTCTTGTAAAAATGCTGTGCTGTAATCACCTGCTATTACTGCTGGATGACTAATCAAATCCATCTGAAATTCTGCGTTCGTAATGATCCCTTCTGTGATAAATTCACTTAAGGCTCGCTGCATCTTCATCAATGCTTCAAAACGTGTATTTCCATGGACAATAATTTTCGCAATCATTGAATCATAATATGGCGGGATCGTATAGCCTGGATAAACCGCACTGTCTACCCGCAACCCCATCCCACCTGCTGGAAGTAGCAAGTTTTGGATTTTCCCTGGTGAAGGAGCAAAATGAAAAGCGGGATTTTCTGCATTGATTCGGCACTCAATGGCGTGTCCTTGGAATACTACTTCTTCTTGACGCACATTCAAAGGCTCACCGGCTGCTATCTCCACCTGTTTTTTTACTAAATCGATCCCTGTGACCATTTCTGTTACGGGATGTTCCACTTGGATTCGAGTATTCATCTCCATGAAATAAAAATCGCCTTCTTCATCCATCAGAAATTCGATCGTTCCGGCATTTTCATAATTGACTGCTTTAGCTGCTCGAACAGCAGCGTCTCCTAGTGCTTCTCTTTTTGATTGTGAAATCACTACAGAAGGAGATTCTTCCAGTACTTTTTGATTGTTACGTTGCAAAGAACAATCTCGTTCTCCTAAATGAATGACATTGCCAAAATGATCACCTAAAATCTGAACTTCTATATGGCGAGCAGGATAAATGATTTTTTCCAAATACATATCATCATTTCCAAATGCCGCTGCTGCTTCTTGCTGAGCTGAAGAAAAATGCTGTGGAAGTTCTTCTTTTGATTGAACTTTTCGAATGCCTTTCCCGCCACCGCCTGCAGCTGCTTTCAGCATCACTGGATAGCCGATCCTGTCTGCTATTTCCAATGCTTCTTCTACAGTAGATAATACACCAGTACTTCCTGGGATGACTGGGACATTTGCTTCTTGCATCAATTGACGCGCATTGATTTTATTCCCCATTGCATCAATTGTTGCGCTTTTAGGACCAATAAATGTGATATTGCACTCTTCACACATGGAGGCAAACCGGCTATTTTCAGATAAAAATCCAAAACCTGGATGAATTGCTTCAGCTTTTGTTACGATTGCAGCGCTCAGTACTTCCTGAACATTCAGATATGAATCAACCGCTTTTGCCGGACCAATACAGATTGCTTCATCTGCTAGCTGTGTATGAAGTGCTTCGGCATCTGCCTCTGAATATATCGCTACGGTTTGGATCCCTAATTCGCGGCATGCACGAATGATACGCACAGCGATTTCGCCACGGTTAGCTATCAAGACTTTAGAAAACATATTTCACCTATCCAATCATAAAGGTTAATTCCGCTTCGGCTACTTTTTTACCGTCAACCTTAGCGATTCCTTTGCCTATTCCGGCTGAGGCTTTCACTTTCAATATCTCAACTTCAAGATATAAGGTATCGCCCGGTGTAACTTTCTTACGGAATTTTGCTTTGTCCAATCCGCCGAAGTAAGCCGTTTTACCCTTGAACTGTTCAAGAGAAAGTAATGCGACTGCTCCTGCTTGCGCCATTGCTTCAACAATCAGTACCCCTGGCATAACAGGCTCTTCTGGAAAATGTCCTTGAAAAAAGGGCTCGTTGATCGTTACATTTTTCTTAGCAATGATCCGTTCTCCTTCAACCATCTCTTCCACTCGATCAATCAAAAGCATTGGATAACGATGCGGAATAATTTCTTTGATTTCTTGTATGTTCATTTATTTCCCTCTTTCCTGCTTTGCTTATTTTGGCTGGATCCTAAAGAGTGGCTGCCCATATTCAACAACTGACTCGTTCTCTACAAGGATTTCTGTGATTACTCCGTCGGCCTCACTAGTTATCTCATTCATTAGTTTCATCGCTTCAATAATGCAGATAACTTCTCCTTTGGCAACTTGATCACCTACTTTTTTGAAAGCTGGTTTGTCTGGTGCCGGTTGCAAATAAACGATTCCCACGATTGGCGAAACAACCTCGATTCCATCAAATACTACCGATTCTTTTTCCTTCGTTGGTTCTGGAACAGTTGTTGCTTGTTCAGGCATGGCGTTAACTGGCTCCGAAACTGGCACCGTTTCGTTTGTTTGAACCATATTCATGCCTCGGCTTGTTTTATTTTTATTCATGTACAATTCAAATTGACCTTCACGCAAGTCAAATTCCGTTAGCGAAGATTGATCAAATTGACTAACTAATTCTCTAATTTCATTGATATCCAAAATTATTCCTCCCAGCGTTTCATACAAAGAACCGCATTATGTCCGCCAAACCCTAATGAATTGCTCATTGCATAAGTAAAGCTTGCAGGTTGGCTTTCGTTTTTGACAACTGTCAAATCAATCTCAGGATCTTGTTTTTCTACATTGATCGTAGGTGGGATAAATTGATGTTCCAATGCCATCAGAGTGGCCAATGCTTCGATCCCGCCGGCTGCTCCCAATAAATGTCCAGTCATTGATTTCGTACTGCTGACATAAGTATCTCTGAAATTTTCACCTAGTGCGAGTTGGATTGCTTTTGCTTCTGCCTGGTCATTAGCTGGCGTACTCGTTCCGTGCGCATTGATATATCCAACTTGCTCCGGTTGTATACCAGCTTCTTCCATCGCAAGCTTCATTGCTTTAGACGCACCAGAACCATCTGGAGTAGGGGCTGTCATATGGTAAGCATCACAATTTGCACCGTATCCAACGATTTCTCCATAGATTTTGGCACCGCGAGCTTGTGCATGCTCTAAAGATTCAAGAACTAGAACACCTGCTCCTTCACCCATCACAAAACCATTTCGATTTTCATCAAACGGGATCGAACCACGATTAGGATCAGTTGATTCCGAAAGTGCAGTTAAAGCTGCAAATCCAGCAATCCCCATCTCACAAATTGTTGCTTCTGTTCCTCCAGCAAGAATGACATCTGAATAGCCATGTTTGATGTTACGGAATGCTTCACCGATTGAATTCGTTCCGCTAGCACAAGCTGTTACGATAGCTGTACAGATACCTTTTGCGCCTACTCGCAAAGCAATATTTCCAGCTGCCATGTTGGCAATCGCCATTGGCACGAACATTGGAGAAACTCGTTTTGCGCCTTTTTCATGCAGACGGATAACTTGATTTTCGATTGTCGGAAGACCACCGATTCCTGATCCGATAATGACACCAAATCGGTCTTGATTCATTTTTTCTTTATCTAAACCGCTTATCTCCATTGCTTCTAAAGCAGCGTAGATCCCATAGATCGAAAACATATCCATTCGTTTGCTATCTTTTTTAATAAAATATTTATCGTAAGGGAAATCTTTGACTTCACCCGCTAAGGTGATCCCTGTTTCTGAAGCATCAAATTTAGTGATCGGTGCGATGCCATTCGTACCTTCTTTCAAGCTATTCAAAAAGCTGTCTGCGTCATTTCCAATAGGTGAAGTGACTCCATAGCCAGTAATTACCACTCGATTCATTTATTTGCTCTCCTTTTCTTATCCGTGCATGACCAATCCGCCATCGACATTGATGACTTGGCCGGTGATATATGGATTTTGTGCTAAGAAAACTGCTGTTTGTGCAACATCTTCTACTTGTCCGAAACGTTGCATTGGAATTTGCTTTTCCGCTTGCTCTTTGACTTTATCTGCTAAAACTTCCGTCATATCAGTTGTGATGAATCCTGGTGCAATGGCGTTGCATGTGATACCTCTAGTCGCAGCTTCTCGTGCAACCGATTTTGTCAATCCTACGACACCAGCTTTGCTAGCTGCATAATTTGCTTGTCCGATATTTCCAATCAATCCAGATACACTAGAGAGATTGATGATGGCCCCTTCTCGCTGCTTCATCATTTTTTTCAAAACGTGTTGCGTCATATTGAAGGTACCGATCAAATTGATATCCAGACATTTTTTGAAATCTTCTGCATCCATCCGCATCACAAGTTTGTCATTTGTGATTCCGGCATTGTTTACTAAGATATGGATCGATCCAAGCTTTTCTTCTGCTTCTTTGATCAGTTGTCCTGCTTTCTCATAATCAGAGATATCGCCGGAAACTCCTACGCATTTTACACCGAATGCTTCAATTTCTTCTATCTTTTCTTTTGGAATCTCTCCGCGACCATTCAAAATAATATTTGCTCCAGCTTTTGCAAAAGCTAAGGCCATCGCTTTACCAATTCCTCTTGTACTACCTGTAATAAATACATTTTTCCCTTTTACATCCATAACCTTCCTCCTTATAATTTTGCTATTGTTTCATCAAATGTCTGCTTATTCTCAACACGCAGAACTGGTATCGTTTTATCGATTTTTTTCATAAATCCGCTTAATACTTTTCCGGGACCGACTTCAATGACTCGCTCGATACCGATTGTTTTTAATTTATGGATACTCTCGTAGAAACGAACAGGTTGCATGACTTGCTGTTCAAGTAGTCCCGCTATCGTCTCTTTCTTCATTATTTCCGTTGTTGTGTTGCTGATGACTGGAAAAGAAGGGTCAGAAAATTGAATATGACTTAGATCCTTCGCCAGTTTTTTTGATGCTGGTGCTAAAATAGCTGTATGGAAAGGTCCACTGACATTTAGTGGGATCATCCTTTTGATTCCTTTTTCTTTTAAGAGCAAAACAGCTTCATCTACGGCTTTTTCTTCGCCACCGATCACGATCTGCTGAGGTGTATTGTAATTAGCAGGAGACACGATGCCGTACTTGCTTGCTTCATGACAGCTTTCCTCAATCGTCTCAATCGGTGCATTCATTACTGCGACCATTTTTCCGCTTCCAGCTGGGGCAGCTTCCGTCATATAAGCGCCTCTCTTCGCTACTAGTGCAACGGCTTCAGTGAAGGATAACGCATCACTGGCTACTAATGCCGAATATTCTCCTAAACTCAGTCCTAAAGCTGCATCTGGGACGATTCCATGCTCCTTCAATAAGCGATAATACGCAATGCTGACTGTTAGAATAGCTGGCTGTGTATATTGTGTCTGATCCAAACGTTCATTTTCTGAAAAGCAGAGGTCGGCCATATCGTAGCCGAGAATCTCACTTGCTTCATCAAATGTCTGCTTTACAATGGCTTCTTCATATAAATCTTTTCCCATACCTTGATATTGTGCACCTTGGCCACTAAATAAGAATGCTGTTTTCATGTTTTTCTCCAATATATCCAGAATATATGTTTGATTCTTCTTATTCAAAAAGGCCGAGACATCCCTATTTCAGGAAATGTCCCAGCCCCCAACCTAATTTTAATGATTATGCAGTTTGTTTTTCTACGTAAGTCACTAAATCTTGAACCGTTTTGATTCCGTCTTCTGTTTCGATTTTTACATCAAATTCATCTTCAATTTCATTGATGATTTGGAATAAATCCAAGCTGTCAGCTTCTAAGTCTTCTTGGATGTCAGTAGTCAATTTGATTTCTTCAGTTTCTTTTCCTAATTCTTCTGCAATGATTTCTTGAATTTTTTCGAATACCATAATAATATATTCCTCCGATATTGTTTGCTTTTTTATTTTTATAATTTAACAGTTTACAGCTCCATGAGAATACTTCCCCACGTTAAACCTCCGCCATAGCCTGTAAATATTACTTTCTGTTGTTTTCCCAAGGTGATCTTTCCGCTAGAAACTGCTTCATCCAATAAAATAGGGATACTTGCAGCAGAGGTATTCCCGTACTTATCCATATTGGTCAGGAATTTTTCTTGCGGCATCTTTACTTTTCGGGCGATTTTCTCAATGATCCTGAGATTTGCCTGATGCAAAAGCAGATAATCAACTGGCATGTCTTTCATGACTTCTTGGATATTGTTTGCAACATCTCGAACGGCGAAATCAAAAATATCTCTGCCGGTCATTCGCAAATAATACGAACCTTCTGAATCTTCTGAATAGAACGGGTTTTTATTTTGCTGGTAGCCAGCAGTCAGTGAGGTACTTCTGGTACCATCAGTTGCTAATTTTTCTTTCAGCAATTTTTTTTGTGGGTTTGCTTCTAAGAGAACCCCGCCTGCTCCATCACCAAATAATACAGCAGTCGTGCGGTCAGACCAATCGATTAGTTTAGACAGTGTTTCACCACCAATTACCAGACCTTTAGTTGAACCGCAGCGGATCATTTTGTCAGCCATGCTTAACGCATAAACAAATCCTGAACATGCCGCGCTGATATCGAAAGCAATAGCATTAGCTGCTCCCAATTTCCCTTGTACTTGTGCTGCTACAGATGGTGTCGTGTAATCGGGCGACATTGTTGCTACTAAGATAAAATCCAAATCTTCAGGGTTCAGATTTTTTTGTTTCATCAATTTTTCCGCCACTAAGAGGCATAAATCAGATGTCTCCTGATTTGTTACACATCTTCGTTCACGAATACCCGTCCTTGACGAAATCCATTCATCCGAGGTATCCATCATCTTGGAAAGATCATTATTCGTAATGATCTTTTCAGGAAGGACGCTGGCTGTTGCAGTAATCATTCCAAATTGTTCCATTAAATATCCTCACTTATAGTCTTGCAAGAAGTCATGCAAGTTTTTCAGTGCATCCAGCAAGGCATGCTGTTCTTCCGTAGCCATTCCTTCTAAGATGTTCTTGACCATTTCACGATGAAAATGCTGATGGACCCGAAACAGTAACTTTCCTTTTTTCGTTAGTCCCAACTTTACAACACGACGGTCATCTTCACTGCGGATACGTTCGACATAACCTTTTTTTACTAACTTGTTAATAGCAGTGGTCAAGGTCCCAACAGTAATTGATAGTTCTTTGGCTACTTCTGAAGTTGTTTTTTTCTTGTACATCCCGATTGCCTCGATCGTGTGCATCTCTGTGATTGACAGATCTTTGAATTGAGATTTTTTCAACTCAGACTCTTCGATTGTCAAAATATCATTGAAGACACTAACAAGATAATCATTTACTGTTTTTAAATCTGGTTCCATGTTCCACCGTCCACTAATTAGTTTGATTATCAAATCTTTTGATGTTCAAACTATATCTTAACTTTTTTCAAAATGCAACCGTAAAAGTTCATTTTTTTGCTATATGAGTTTATTTTAAGATTTTACTCATTTAAAAAAACTGATAAATCAGCATTTTTTATTTATTTTATTAGAAAAACTATTGCACTGACATATTTTGATTATCAAAGTATTTCTTGTTGATAGAATGATCCAATTCCCTAAAACTTGTCCATTATTTCAAAATTTGTTATAGTCTTTTTATTCAAAGCGTGAAAGGAGACCCTATGTTAAAAGAAAAAATAAAAAATCTCCCCATGCTGCCGGGTGTCTATCTTATGAAAAACCAAGAAGGGATGGTCATCTATGTTGGTAAAGCAAAACGGCTCAAAAATAGAGTAAGCAGCTATTTTCATCAGAATAAGCAGCATTCAAAAAAAGTATTACGTATGATTCATCATATAACAGATTTTGATTTCGTCGTAGTAGATACAGAATTAGATGCTTTGTTGCTTGAGTGTCAACTAATCCAACATTACCGTCCTTTTTATAACCGACAAATGAATTATTTCAGTAACTACAATTATGTACATATTTCCAATAAGGGATTTGTATTAACAGATACTCCTACAACTCGGACATACGGGCCGTTTCGTCTCTATAAAAAAATGCCGTCTATTTTGCGTATAATGGAAGAAACGTATCAAATGCCTTGGCTGTCTGAAATCAGCTTATTAGCTTTGCGAGTCCAGCTTCCTGACTTACAGGAAATGACTTTTGAACAGAAAAAGAAGGAGATCCAAGGATTGTTTCAGGGACGCAATAAAAAGCTACTGACTTACTTGAAAAAGAGACAACAACATTTCATCTATCAGCTGAATTTCGAAAAAGCTGGAATGCTTCAAAAAGATATCGAATTAGTTACTTATTTCATCAGACGGATCCAAGAACAAAAGCAGTTTTTAAGAACACCATCCCTCACATTCAGTATGCCACTGGCAGCGGATGAAAGTCAGAAAAAGCACTACCTTATTTGTTACGGACAGCTTGCAGAAACAATAATTGCTTCTGGGGACAATCCACCTGACTTTTATTATGAAAAAAAAGAAGCTCATTTATCTTTGAAACGCCAATTATCAAAAGAAGAAATCGATCCTGTACAAATTCTGATTAGTTACCGCAAAAAATTAGAAAAGGAACAGATCGAAATGGAACAATTAAACAAAAAAGAAGCTGAAAAGCAACTAAATTAGCTGCTTCTCGGCTTCTTTTAGGCATCTTCAACTTCAAATGTCAATTATCCTAAAATTTATTGGATTAAGTCATAGATTTCCATCGCTACGATATCGATATTATCGAATTCGTATTGCTGATGAGTATCTGTTTCAGTTAATTCAAACGTATCGGTCGCTTTATCATAAGTTACTGTACACTTTTCTACGCCTTCTTTTTCAAAACGGCGAACTTGCAGTTCATTATCTGCTGACTCGACCATAGCCTCCAGTCGTTTTATGATTGCGACTAATTGTGAATGTGTCATCGGAGGTCCTCCTTTTCTTATTTCTGTTATATTGTATCAAAAGCATAGCCTACTTGCATTGATTTTCTCTAAAAAAACTCGTTTTTTATGATTTTTTTTCTGGTATTTTCCCTTCAGGCCACCAAAGTTTGATCAAAGCTTGTGTTCCGTCATTCTCAAAACCTTTATCTGCCAACTCTTCGTATAGTTTCAACGCTTGGATGGTTGCTGGCAAGACAAGGTTCATTTTTTCTGCTTCTTCTAATGCAATCTTTAAATCTTTGATAAAATGTTTGACAAAAAAACCAGGCGTGTAATCTTCTTTCAAGATACGTGGGGAATAATTACTTAAAGACCAGTTAGCTGCACTTCCTCCTGAAAGTGTCTCAATCACTTTCTCTAAATCGAGACCGTTTTTTTGTGCGTAGACAAGCATTTCCGTCATTCCTGTCATCGTGCCTGCAATCATGATTTGATTGGCCATTTTCGTATGCTGACCTTTCCCAGCAGAGCCATGCAATGTAAATGTCGTACCAAATTCCTTGAATAAAGGAAGTACTTGATCATAGACCGATTCTTCTCCGCCCACCATGATCGTCAGTGTGCCATTCTTTGCTCCTAAGTCACCGCCTGACACCGGTGCATCTAATGCATCTGCACCTTTTCCTTTTGCTGTTTTTGCAATTTTTTCTGCCAGAGTTGGTGTACTTGTAGTCAAATCAACTAAAATACGTCCTGAGACATCTGCAGAAAAAATCCCCGATCCTCCATAGTAGATTTCTTCTACATCTTTAGGATAACCTACCATTGTAAACAGAATATTGCTTTGTTCTGCTACAGCCTTTGGTGTATCCGCCCAGACAGCTCCTTCTGTTACTAAAGAATCAGCTTTTGCTTTTGTCCGATTATAAACAGCGACTTCGTGACCTGCTTCTAGTAGATGGCGTACAACAGCACTTCCCATGACGCCTGTTCCGATAAAACCCAGTTTCATTCTTTCGACCTCCTAAAAATCAAAAATCCTTGCTTCTATGCTAGTATACGCTAGAAACAAGGATTTTTTTATAAAAAATGTTTGAATTTTATCTTTTAAATGAATTTAATTTGATTTTGATTCGTTCAATCGAATCTTCTTCTTCTTTTCTTCGCATCTCTTCTTCATGGTAAACAACCATATCTTGATAAAATTCGATCATGGCTTCGCCGAAATGAGTAGACGAAATGTCATAAAGTTTGGCTTCTAAAACCTTTGGATCTCTAGGGACTTCACTGGAAATATAATCAATAAGTGCGGGTGCAAAGTCTTCGTCGGTTTCAAAAGTTTTCCCTAATGAAGGATGATCGAACAATCGGTTCAAATAAGCATTTCCTTCTACGACACAAGGCGTGCCGGCTGCCATCGCTTCGGTATAAGTAAGCCCTTGTGTCTCTGAAGTAGAAGCACTGACAAAATAATCTGCCGCTTTATAATAAAGGGCTACATCATTATTATCCACTTCTCCTGTGAACTGCACAAATTCTTCTAACTGCAGTTTGGAAATCAATTCCTCTAATTCTTCTACATAAGGACCTTTTCCTACAATAACTAATCTGGCATTAGGGTAGGCCGAGATAACCTGAGGAAATCCATTAACCAATGCTTGGATATTTTTCTCATAAGAAATCCTGCTTAAAGAAAGAATCATCAAATGATTTTCCTGAAGTCCTAATGACTCCCTTAACTTGTTGATATCCTCCTGAGTGATATCAGAACGTTTGAATTTCTCAATGTCGATACCAGTAGGAATCACACGAAGCGGTGCTACTACGCCATAGCTACGTAATGTATCAATAACACGTTCACTTGGACAGACTACACCTGTCGTATGATTGGCAAATAATCTGGATAAGTATTTTACATGGGATTGCCTGATCACTTTTCCTTTACCGATATAATGAAGGTAATCCTCATACATCGTATGGTAAGTATGGATCAGGGGTATTTTCAACTTCTTAGCTACCATCTTCCCTAGTATTCCTGCTCCGAATTCTGTATGGGTATGGATCAGATCTAATTCTAGTTCTTTGGCAACCAAATAAGCATACCACATGCCTCTAACAACAACTCTTCGATCCTTGAAAGAAATAAACGGTACACTTGGCATTCGAATAACATCTTTTTCCAACTTGTCCGCATTAGGATCGGTTGTCGTAAAGATATAGACTTCATGCCCATGTTTTTCTAATTCTTGTTTTAATGTTTTGATCGATGTAGCCACTCCGCTGACTTGCGGAAAGTAGGTATCGGTAAAAAAGCCGATTTTCATGTTTTTCGCCTCCAAACTAGTCCTTTGTCTGATGTACTTTTTTTAATTTGCTAGAGACTTTTTCATTCAGCACACTTTCATATACGTTTTTAAGTTCTTCACCGATTTTATTGATACTTCGTTCTTTTGCTGTTTGATAACCGGCTTGTGTCAAACTCGGTAGCTCTTCATTGGTAATCTGTTGAATCAGTTGGATAAACGCTTCGTTTGTCTTCCCCATATAGCAGTTCTTGCTATCTTCTAACCAGCCATTATACACTGGAATATCTCGAACAAGTACATTTTGCTTGCTTGCTAAAGCTTCTAAAACAACGATTCCTTCCGTCTCTTCATAAGAAGGAAAAAAGAATAGATCTGCACCTGAATATGCTCCTTCGATGATTTCCCCTCGTATATATCCAGGAAACAGAACATTCTCAGGATGGTCTTCTTTTACAATTTTCCGGATGTTTCGAGGAATCGAGTACATCGGAACATGACCAAACCAAATGAATGTATAGTCGGGCATCTTCTTAGCAATTTCTACGAAATCAATGATTCCTTTACGTTCGAAAAACAAACCGACACAAATGATTACTTTTTGATCCGGAGATAGTTTGAAATACTCTCTGAACTTTTGTTCTTTCATTGGATCAGGGCGATATTTCTCTAGGTCGATCCCATTGGAAATAGCTTGAATCGGTACACGGATACCATAGCTTTCCAACAACTGTTTTGAATAAGGTGTTGGCGTGATCAAATAGTCCGCTTTTTGGTACAATCCTACCAGATATTTTTTTACAATAGGAGAAAGCTGGTTCGATCCGATAAAGGAATTTCGGAAATCTTCCTCTGTTGAATGCGCATGATAGACAACTTTTTTACCTTCTCTTCTGGCTTTATTGACCATATTATGACTATTGATTCCGTATGTATTGATGTGCAGGATGTCATAATCATCTTTGTCGTCTAGTGTATAAGAGATACCGACTTCCGTCAGAGCACGTTTTTGATGATCAAGCGCACGTCCGATTCCAGATTTTGCAAGCATCTTTTCACTTTCAAAATATAATAATACCTTCACCTTACGTCCCCCTTCATTTATATAGTATAACATAGCCTCCAAACTGTCACTCAAACTTAAGCCCTATTTTTGTCTAATCTTGCTGACAAAAACGTTTTCTTAAAAAAGAACAGAAAACAAAAAAGCTGGCGTAGCTCTTTTACAAGCTACACCAGTTTTTGATACGTTGTTTATTTTACATATTCATGAACAAGTTCAACGACTTCTTCCATCGTATCGCATTCTTTCAATGCACGATCAGCAAGTTCAGCCATTTTCGCTGTGTCCAAGCGTTTCATTAAACTACGTGTTTTAAGAATAGATGTCGCGCTCATTGAGAACTCATCTAGACCCATACCTACTAGCAACGGAACAGCGGTTTGATCTCCAGCCATTTCTCCACACATACCTGCCCATTTTCCTTCAGCGTGTGCTGCATCAATTACATTTTTGATTAAACGTAAGATTGATGGGTTATATGGTTGGTACAAGTAAGAAACACGTTCATTCATACGGTCTGCTGCCATTGTGTATTGAATCAAATCGTTCGTACCTACGGAGAAGAAATCCACTTCTTTTGCAAACTTGTCTGCTAAGACTGCTGCTGCTGGAATCTCAATCATGATGCCGACTTGGATTGTATCAGATACTTCCTTGCCTTCACTAATCAATTTTTGTTTTTCTTCTTCAAAGATCGCTTTTGCTGCGCGGAATTCTTTGAGCGTAGCTACCATAGGGAACATGATACGTAAGTTACCATGAACAGATGCACGAAGTAATGCACGCATTTGTGTGCGGAACATTTCGTCGCCTTGTTCAGATAGACTGATACGTAATGCACGATATCCTAAGAATGGATTCATTTCATGAGGTAATTGCAGATATGGTAGTTCTTTATCCCCGCCGATGTCCATTGTACGAACAACAACTGGTTTTCCTTCCATACCTTCTAATACAGCTTTGTAAGCTTCGTATTGGTCATCTTCTGTTGGGAAGTCCGGAGAATCCATATATAGGAATTCAGTACGGTACAGACCAACTGCTTCTCCACCATTGTTATGAACACCAACTAGATCTTTTGGTGTTCCGATGTTTGCAGCTAATTCAAAATGCTTGCCGTCAGCTGTGACAGTTTCTGCATTTTTTAGTTTTTCCCATTCTGCTTTTTGTGCTGCGTAATCCGCACCTGCTTTTTCAAATTCAGCTTTTTGTTCCTCTGTAGGATCGATGATCACATCGCCTTCGATCCCGTTAACAGCCAACATATCGCCTTCTTTGACTTTAGCAGTGATTTCTTTTGTCCCAACGATCGCTGGGATTTCTAAAGAACGTGCCATGATAGCAGAATGTGAAGTACGTCCACCAATGTCTGTTACAAACGCTTTTACAAAATTGCGATCTAATTGTGCTGTATCACTTGGAGTCAAGTCATGTGCAACAACGACCACTTCTTCGTTGATCATTGATGGATTTGGTAAAGTAACGCCTAATAAGTGCGCTAAAATACGTTTAGCAACGTCACGAATATCTGCAGCACGCTCTTGCATGTAAGCATTGTCTTCCATTGCTTCGAACATACCGATATACATATCCGTTACTTCTTTTAGCGCTGATTCAGCATTTACGCTGTTGTCTTTAATGTTTTGCTTGATTTGACCTACCATTTCTGGATCTGAAAGAACCATCAAATGGGCATCAAATACTTGCGCTTCTGCTTCACCTAAGCTTTGCGCTGCTTTTTCACGAATTTGCTGCAATTCTTCAGTAGATTTAGCTAATGCAGCATCCAAACGAGCTTCTTCAGCCGCAGTATCTTCTACTGTTGCCTTACTGAATGTTAAATCCGGTTGAACTAGCAGGTAAGCTTTTGCAACGGCTACACCGTCACTAGCGGCAATCCCTTTTAGCATTTCAACCATTATTCAGATAAGCCTTCTTTCTTCATTGTTTCAACGATTGCTGCCATTGCGTCAGCTTCGTCAGCACCTTCTGCAGTGATAGTAACATCAGAACCTTGACCTACACCTAAAGACATAACGCCCATGATTGATTTCAAGTTTACTGATTTACCTTTATACTCTAAGTTTACATCAGAGTTAAATTTGCTTGCTGTTTGTACTAATAATGTAGCTGGACGTGCGTGGATCCCAGTTTCTGCTACTACGTGAAATTCTTTCTTTTCCATATTAATCGGTCTCCTTTAAGTGAGTGTTGTTTTTATGTGAGGGTTTTCTTTTTTAGTAATTCAGAGAATCCTAACAAGTGTCACCCTTTCATCTGTAAAGATTAACATTTTTTTTCGTTAGATACAACAGTTTTCATTCAATTTCAGATAAAAGTATTCAAATTATTCCGGATTCTTTTTCATCCTTTTCTTCACATTTTATAACAAACGTGTTTATTTTCTTTTTCTTGTCGCTATCTCTTCTCCTGACGTTTATCATTCTTTCCTTTGACCTTGTTTGTTTTTATATGAAACGAATTACTTGCTTCCCTTTCGATTTTTAGTATAATAAGAATCAAAGGTCAGTAATGGTCAATAGACATTTTACCTTTACTACCTCATAAATCCCTAAAAAATAGGGGTTATTCTTTTACCTCATGAAAAACGAGATGTAAAATATGGATGTACCCATTTTTGTGAAAGGACGTGAATGATTCATGCTTTGTCAAAACTGCGGCAAGAATGAGGCAACGATTCACTTGTATGCCACTGTCAATGGTCAGCGGACACAACTTGATTATTGTCAGAGCTGTTATCAAAAAATCAAAAATCAGCAAAATGGAGGTCTAACTAATATGGCCCAAAACGATCCATTTGGATTTGGCAGTTTGGACGATCTTTTCCGTTCCATGTCTCGCCAAATGCAACAGCAAGGAAACTATGAGCAAACACCGCCAACACAATTTGGTGGAAACAACAACTTCAATGGTGGACAACCACCTCAAGGAAATACGGAAGGTTTACTAGGAGAATACGGAATCAACATCACTGAACAAGCTCGACAAGGGGATATCGACCCTGTGATCGGTCGTGATGATGAAATCAAACGTGTCATCGAAATTTTAAATCGCCGAACTAAGAACAATCCTGTCTTGATTGGTGAACCTGGTGTTGGTAAAACAGCAGTTGTTGAAGGGTTAGCACAAAAAATCGTAGATGGCGATGTCCCACAAAAATTAATGGACAAAGAAGTCATTCGTTTAGATGTCGTATCCTTAGTCCAAGGTACTGGTATACGAGGCCAATTTGAAGAACGTATGCAAAAATTGATTGAAGAAATTCGTCAAGCAGAAAATGTGATCCTATTTATAGATGAAGTGCATGAAATCGTCGGCGCTGGTTCCGCAGGCGATGGAAACATGGATGCTGGTAATATTTTAAAACCTGCTTTAGCTCGAGGAGAATTGCAGATGGTTGGTGCTACTACCTTAAACGAGTACCGCATCATCGAAAAAGATGCTGCCTTAGAGCGTCGTATGCAACCCGTACGAGTAGATGAACCAACTGTCGAAGAAACAATCAGTATCTTGAAAGGACTGCAAAAACGTTATGAAGACTATCATCATGTAAAATATACTGATGAAGCCATCGAAGCAGCCGCAACTTTATCCAATCGTTACGTCCAAGATCGCTTCTTGCCGGATAAAGCCATCGATTTGCTAGATGAAACAGGTTCTAAGAAAAACTTAACAATTCAAATCGTTGATCCTAAAACGATCGAGAAAAAACTACAAGAAGCGGAAGAACAAAAAGTTCTTGCTTCTCGAGAAGAAGATTTCGAAAAAGCGGCTTATTACCGTGACCAAATCAACAAACTTCAAAAAATGAAAGAACGCCAGCTCACCGAAGAAGAAACACCTGTCATCACCGAAAAAGATATGGAAAAAATTGTTGAACAACGAACAGGTATTCCAGTGGGCGAATTAAAAGAAAAAGAACAGACACAATTGAAAAACTTAGCAGATGACTTGAAGGCTCATGTCATTGGTCAAGATAACGCTGTAGACCGTGTAGCGAAAGCGATTCGCCGAAACCGTGTTGGATTGAACAAACAGAATCGTCCAATTGGCTCCTTCTTATTTGTCGGACCAACCGGTGTAGGTAAAACAGAACTTGCCAAACAGCTTGCCTATGAATTATTCGGTTCACAAGATTCAATGATTCGTTTCGATATGTCTGAATATATGGAAAAACACAGTGTCTCTAAATTGATTGGTTCTCCTCCAGGTTATGTTGGATACGAAGAAGCTGGTCAATTAACAGAAAAAGTTCGAAGAAATCCTTACAGTCTTGTCTTATTAGATGAAGTTGAAAAAGCTCATCCAGATGTTTTGCACATGTTCTTGCAAATCTTAGATGATGGCCGATTGACGGACGCACAAGGAAGAACCGTCAGCTTTAAAGATACGATCATCATTATGACAAGTAATGCCGGTACTGGTAAAGTAGAAGCAAATGTTGGCTTTGGTGCGGCACGTGAAGGTGTTACTCGTTCGGTATTGAACCAATTGAACAATTACTTTACACCAGAGTTTCTAAATCGTTTTGACGGAATCATCGAATTCAGTGCTTTGTCAAAAGAAAACTTGATGACCATCGTTACACTGATGCTAGATGATGTCAATCAAATGCTTGCAGCACAGCAACTTCATATCGAAGTTCCTACGAATGTCAAAGAAAAATTAGTTGACTTAGGTTATGATCCATCCATGGGTGCTCGCCCCCTTCGACGAACAATCCAAGAACAAATCGAAGATGGCATCGCTGAATTTTACCTTGACCACCCTTCTATTCATGAGCTGAAAGCAAAATTGGATAAGGATGGAAAAATCATCGTGACTTCTAAACCAGAACGTTTAGCAAAAGAAACAACCGAAGAAACGGCTGAGTAAACCTAGTATGTATATA
>NZ_BJLL01000024.1:0-34508 GCF_007996925.1 Enterococcus sp. NBRC 3427
TAAAAGTAGATGTAAGAAATATCTTGTGATATTTCTTACATCTTTTTGTTTTGAGCAGAACTTTAGATAATTTTATTAATATATGCTAGCATGCTTTTGTAAGTAAAAGAAAGAGGGCGTTTGAATATGTATCTTAAAATTACGGATCAAGCACAAGAAAGATTACAAAAATATATTGATGAAGGCGCGACAATTATTTTAGATTTAGATGATGGCGTGGGCGAATATTCTAAAATGGGTGTTTGCTCTTTAGATACTAGTTTCCGTTTACTTCTTCTTGATAAAGAACAAGGAAAAAATGATTATAAACTCCAATTAGATAGTGATATTGGGGAAGTTTATATCAAAGATTATTCAAAAATGTACATGGATGAACACATGACCCTTTCTTTAGATCCACGTCTAGGTGTATTTACTCTTGAAAGTCCAAGTGGTTCTTTAGACAGTCATGTACAATTAGTCGATCTACGACCAGAAAAATTCTCTGGCATGAAACAATAATTTTCTCTTCATTGATTCATGATCCATAAAACTAGTCACAATCGAGCTACATTGAAAAACAAGACAACATTCTTAACTTGGTAAATAAAAAAGACAACACATTGTGTCGTCTTTTTTTTGATTAGCTATTTTCGACAAATGATCGCATAGCTTGTGCCATTATTTCTGGCTTTTCTTTATTCAATTCCTGTTTTCCGTTTTCGATAAACAGGAGACGGCTATTAGCTGAAACTTTCTATAACCGTTTTGCTCCAGGTATGTTTGCATAATCTTTTGTACCGCATAAAATCAATTTAGGAAGTCGTGATGTACGAAGCTGTTTTTTGCAATCTAATGTTTTAAGTGAACGAAGTAGATTTAGACAAACCTAATTTTTTAAACATTTTAAAAGGTACGCAGTAAAAATAAACATTCTGGAAAATAAGCAATAAGCGATTAGGAGATTCAAATTGTGGATCAGTTAAATCGATGGAGTACTCGAGGGCACTTAAACATCCATAAAGCAAGTAGCCCCGCTATCGATTGTCAACAGGGTCACTTACTTTAATGTGATTGCATTAATTTGGAAAATAAATGAACTTTCACTCTACTACGATGGTCATCCTGAAAGAATTATCAACCATCGGAAGATCTAACATTTCCTTTCCCAAACCAAATTGATACACAACAAACTCATAACTTCCTAGATCGCTTGGCGCTTTGAAAGAAATCTTTCTATTTTGTGGAGTAATTTTATTGGATTTAGAATCTTTCGATAACCGAATAGGCAAGTTAGAAAGACCATTTAGTTCAATTTGCTTATCTCCTAATAAGACAACAAGGACGTATTCCTATAATCCCTCAATACTTGGACCAACTAAGAAGTTTAATTCAACCATTTCTCCTATTGATACATTCAAATAAGGACTTGGATTATTTATTAACTCACTTTTAGAATCTGTAACATTTAATCCATATTAAAGTATTCGCAGATTAACTGAAAAAGTCGTTTTTTCTTTATTTAAAATAAAAACAGTTTTGTGGTATTTTCGTGGCATAAAATAAAAAAACAGCGCAGACACATTGTTAAACCAACATGTTGCACTGTTTAAGGAAGCCACTTGCCGGGCTTGAACCGGCGACCTCTTCCTTACCATGGAAGCGCTCTACCAGCTGAGCTAAAGCGGCATTATCATTAATACAAATAATAGGATAACGAATATTAATGTATTTGTCAATATATTTTTTTATCAAAAAAATGTGTTTTTGTACTAATGAAACAATTCTCAGAAAAAAGTAAAAATAACAAAAAATGCTAACGGTTTCTTCGAGAATATAGTAAAAAAAATTCATAAAAAGTATTGCGTTATTTGAAAGAAATTGATATTATATTCATGTACTTGATTCCGGCATAGCTCAGTTGGTAGTAGCGCATGACTGTTAATCATGATGTCGTAGGTTCGAGTCCTACTGCCGGAGTAAATAAAGCTTATGAAAAGAAAAAGAAATCCAATCACTTGGGTTTCTTTTTCTTTTATTATGATGATGAATCAAGCTTTCTGTTTTTGTCACGTATGTTATAATCTTTACGAAAGAGTAGAGTTGGCTACTCATAATCAACCATACTTCCCATCATCGCTAAATACGAAATAAATCAGCATTCCTACACCGATCAAAGCACAAGCTGCACCAAGAAAAGGGATGACATTCCCAAAGTTATCTGTATTCATAAGTATGCCACCACCCACAAACAAAAAGCCACCAGCAACCAGGTTTTTCATTTAATACATTCTCCTTTCTTACGTTATAGTATTTCCTTCTTTCAATGAGTATTTTGAAAGCTATCTTATTGTATGATGTTCTTCTAGACCTTTTCTTTATTATACAGTCCATTTTCGTTATCTCATAGAAATATTCCTTTTTATCTGAAAATTATTGTATACCGTATGATATTTTTCTTCATGAAGTTGTAAGTATATTCTCATTCAAATGAAAATCTCATCATAAAAGAGATTGTATTTCTAAATTCTTAAGAGTAAAATACGAAGTGTAACTTGGATTTGGAAGGATGATTGGATGAAAGCTATTACACCGGATATGACAACAAAATTTGACAAACAGTTTCAAGCAAATAACAAACAGCAGGCATTGCAGCGGGCTGTCGTGAAGAACGGGATTACTGCTTCTGCTGAAAATATTTCAGCACATGTGGCGAATACACCAGTATTTTCTATTGATCTAGCTACAGGAAAAGTGGCTAATCAGATGCAATCGGGCCGTTGCTGGATGTTTGCTGCATTGAATACGTTCCGTCACAAAATGCTGAATCAATTCCATTTAAAAGAGTTTGAATTATCACAAAATTACACTTTTTTCTGGGATAAATATGAAAAGGCAAATTACTTCTATGAAAACATCATTGCAACTGGAAAAGAGGCTATTGATAGCCGAAAAGTTGCTTTCTTGCTAACTACTCCTCAACAAGATGGCGGTCAATGGGATATGATCGTTTCATTATTCCAAAAATACGGTGTTGTGCCTAAATCGGTAATGCCGGAAAGTGCGAATAGTTCAAATTCTCGAGATTTGAATAACTACTTGAACAAACTACTGCGTAAAGATGCAGTTGTGTTACGCGAAATGGTTGCTCAAGGAGAAACATTAGACGCTATTGAAGGAAAAAAAGAAGAAATGCTAGAAAGTATTTATAACTTCTTAGCCATCTCATTAGGAACACCTCCAAAAGAATTCGATTTTGAGTACCGCGATGAAGAACAGAACTATCATCTTGACCGAGGACTGACACCACAAATTTTTTATGATAAATACATCGGTGTAAAATTAGATGATTATGTTAGTGTGATCAATGCACCAACAAAAGACAAACCATTCAATCGTTCTTATACAGTAGAGATGCTAGGGAATGTCGTTGGCGGGAAAGAAGTTAAATACCTAAATGTTGATATGGAAAATTTCAAAAAATTAGCGATTGCTCAGCTTGAACAAGGAGAATCTGTATGGTTTGGTTGTGATGTAGGACAATCTTCTACTAGAACCAGTGGCATCATGACCTTAGATGCTTATTCGATGGATGATCTATTCGATACAGACTTCACAATGACTAAGGCTGAACGTTTGGATTTTGGTGAAAGTTTGATGACCCATGCGATGGTATTGACTGGCGTTGATTTAGTGGACGGACAATCAACAAAATGGAAAGTCGAAAACAGCTGGGGCGAAAAAGTTGGAAAGAACGGTTTCTTCGTTATGAGTGATGCCTGGATGGACGAATATACGTACCAAATCGTTGTAAGAAAAGATTTGTTGACGAAAGAGCAACTAAATGCGTTTAATGAAGAACCAATTGTGTTATCTCCATGGGACCCAATGGGTGCTTTAGCATAGGTAAATAGTTCAATAAAGAGTATGCTATAGATAAAAAAGAGCTGGCTTAAGTCAGCTCTTTTTTATCTATAAAGTCCATCTCCTGATTTTTATGGTCCCTGTGCTATAATTCTAAATAAAGGGATGAGGATTGGAAATAATCCTTTTATCATGAAACAAGTATGATGACAAAATAGAATAAAATTGGGAGCAGGGGGAAAAGTCATGGATATCCAAACTGTTTTATCTGATCTGAAACTAAATGGTAAAGTGATTCCAGTTGTTGGCGGCGATGTTAATCAAACTTATCGTATAAAAACAGAGCAGCGTGCTTATTTTTTGAAAATCCATCCGAATGTAAAAAAAGATTTTTTTGAAGCAGAAGTAGACGGGTTAAAAGAGCTAGCTGCATTCGTACGTGTACCAGATACGTACATGCTGGGTGAAACAAGTGAAGGCGCTTATTTGTTAATGGAATGGATCGAGCCGGGAAAAGGAGATCAACGAGATCTTGCTGCAGCTTTAGCTAACCTCCATCAGCAAACAGCGCCACAATTTGGTTTTCGAAAAGATAACTATCTAGGTACACTTATTCAGAAAAATTCTTTTGAAGAAGATTGGTGGATTTTTTTCTTTAAAAATCGGCTTGAAGCCCAGATTTCTTTAGCAGAAGAAACGAATCGTTGGAATGTACAGCGGCAAGAAAAGTATCTGCAATTTAAAGAACGAGTATTGAAATCGGTTGAACCCAAAAAGATCACTCCACGCCTCTTGCATGGAGACCTGTGGAGTGGTAATGTGTTCTTTGACCAGCAAGGACATCCAATTTTTGTCGATCCGGCTGTTTCTTATGGGAATCGGGAACAAGACATTGCAATGAGTCAGTTATTCGGCGGTTTCCGACCGGAATTTTTAGATGCCTATCAAACTATATTTCCATTAGAAGAGGGATGGGAAGATCGACTACCGATTTACCAGTTATATTATCTTTTGGCACATTTAAATATGTTTGGAGAAAGTTACGGTTCCCAAGTAGATCAATTACTAGAAAGTTTTTAAGAGGAGGGCGTGTTTTTGGCAAAGAAATATACCAAAAAGCATGAAGTTTCATATTATGAGTGTGACATCAATCAAACGATGACATTTCCTTCGATGTTAGGAGTAGTTATCAAAACATCTGAAGATCAAAGCGACCAGTTGGGAAGAGGCAGTGAATTCGTCAATAGCTTTGGACTGACTTGGGTCATCACGAATTATTCTATGGAGATTAATCGTCTGCCTAGAGTCGGTGAAGTAATTTCAGTAACGACTCAAGCCATGGAGTACAATAAGTTTTTTTGTTATCGGAACTTCTGGATCCATGATGAAGATGGGGAAGAATTAGTCAAAATAGAATCTGTTTTTGTATTGATGGATTTTGTGAATCGAAAAATGAGCAGTGTTAATGAAGAGATCATTGCTCCTTTTGAGAGTGAGAAAATCAAGAAAATCAAGCGTCAGGAAAAAATTGAAAAAATCGATTCGGGCTTCATGTTGCCATATCGTGTTCGTTTTTATGATATCGATAGTAATCAGCATGTTAATAATGCGATGTATTTTAATTGGATCATTGATGTATTGGGATATGACTTTTTGACTACGCATGTTCCAGAAAAAGTAATTATTCGATTTGATAAAGAAGTAGAGTACGGGAATGAGATCGAAAGCCATTTTGAACAAGTCCCAACCGAAAATGGTATCAAAACAAAACATGAAATCCGAATGCAAGAACAGCTGTATTGTGAAGCCAATATTATATGGAAAAATAAATAAAAAAGAGGTTGTGACAGAAGTAGTCAGCTTCAAGAAATAAGAAGAAATTTACGAAAATTGTTTCTCAAATTTTTGTAAAATTTCGGCTTAGTTTTCGAAGAAGCTACTTTTGTCACAGCCTCTCTTTTTAAGTTTAGCTATCAGATATTGATGGTTAGTTTTGGATAAACGAAATCATTTCTTCGCCCGTCAAACCATAGTTTACGGCAATCAATAGTTTTAAACGTGCTTTTTGACTATTGATGCTGTTGCAGAAAATAATCCCCATTTCTTCTAGTTCTTTTCCTCCGCCTTCATAATCATAAACAGGCTCTGCGATTCCATTGAAACAACGAGAAACAAGTACTACAGGGATTTTTTGGACAAGGAGCTTTTCTAAAGCTGCTAAGGCTTGAGGAGGGAGATTTCCGGCACCTAAAGCTTCAATGACTAGACCGTCTACTTTCGTATGGGCGATTGCTTCCAATAAGTCTCCTTGCATCCCAGCATATGCTTTAACAATTGGGATAGTCCCATTTACAGCGGAAATATCCAGCCGCTTTGTTTCTAAAAGTTCTTGTAAGAATAAGATTCGATTCTTAGTTACTAAACCGATTGGTCCCAATGTAGGCGTTCGGAAAGTAGCAACATTTGTGGTGTGGGTCTTTGTCACGTAGCGTGCAGAATGGATCTCATCGTTCATGACCACTAATACACCCTTATCTACCGCTTCATCACAGCTTGCGACGCGAATAGCACTTTCAAAATTATAGAGGCCGTCACTTCCAAGTTCGTTACTTGAACGCATTGCCCCAGTCAAAACAATTGGTAATTTGTCGCCAATCGTTGTATCAATAAAAAAGGCAGTTTCTTCTAATGTATCCGTACCATGTGTAATCACCACTCCGAATATACCTGATTCATAAGCGGACAAGATACGTTCTTTTAATACCAACATGTGAGAAGGCATGATGTGTGGTGAGGGAAGATTGAAGATATCTTCAACTAAGAGTTCCACATGCTCAGGTATCGTGATTTCTGCATCTAATAACGGGTTTGCCACATCAGGACTAACACCGCCAGTGAGCATGTTTTCTTTCATGGCGATCGTTCCGCCGGTGTGCAGTACAAGTATTTTTTTCATTTTACAGACTTCCTTACGAATAATTTTGCATAGCCGTTAAATCTTATTGTATACTATATAAAAGAGTTTTGCTATCAGTGAAGAATAACAATAGCCAGACTTATTATAAAAAAGCTGCCCTTACTTAAACGAAGAAGACTCGACCTTGACCTCTTAATGCACGGAGTATTTGGTTGAGTTTCTTTTACAAAAAAGCAGTCAAGGGAAAACAATTACGAAGGTGGTCGAAAATGATCAGAATCGGATTAACATCGTTTAAAGAACATGACAAATTAACTGGCAAAAAGAATAACACTCTGTATGAATATGCCGGATTTCTACCCTTAGTGGAATTAGATACTGCTTATTATGGGATTCCTCGAAAGTCCTCTGTTGAGAATTGGATAAACGAAGTACCTGAATCTTTTCGCTTTGTAGTCAAAGTCTATCAAGGGATCAGCGGTCAAGGAGATTGGAAGCCTTATTATCAGACAGAAGAAGAGATGATTACGCATTTTTTAGATGTCATGTCGCCAATGGTAGAAGCTGGAAAGCTTTTTTGCTTTTTAATTCAATTCCCCTCTTCATTCAAGTGTACAAAAGAAAATGTCCAATACTTGCGCAAACTTAGAAAGTGGTTTGAGGGTTATCCTGTTGCTGTAGAATTGCGGGACTATTCTTGGTATAGCGATGAATTTCTTGAACGTACGAGAAACTTTATGTCTCGAGCCGCTTTTTCTTTAGCCATCATCGATGAGCCGCAGCTGCTGAATACAACGATTCCCTTTGATTCATTTGTAACCAATCCGAACTTTGCTCTTTTTCGATTTCATGGCAGGAATGCTCAGGGATGGCAAGCAAATGATAAAGATTGGCGCAAAAAAAGAACATTGTATCGTTATTCAGAAAAAGAACTGCAAGAACTAGCACGTGAAGTCAAAGCAGTTGATTCTAAGACAAAAGAGGTAGGTGTGATTTTTAATAACAATTCTGGCGGGGATGCGGCTGAAAATGCATTAGCACTGCAAAAAATATTAAATATCAATCCGGATGGACTTAATCCAACTCAAATGGATCTGTTTTAAAGGCTTATTTTATTCATGAAAGGGGCGAAGTCTATGATCAAAGCTATTTTTTTTGATATTGACGGAACATTGGTCACCAATCGTTCAAAAGCATTGGAATCAACAAAACAAGCAATTAATTATGCTCGGAAAAACGGCATTTTATGCGGTGTAGCAACGGGTCGCAGCCCAATAAAGATCAAAGAAATCATTGATGAATTGGAATTAGATATGTATGTCGTGTATAATGGTCAACTGGTTTTTACTGCAGATCGAACGATTATCGACCACCCTTTTGAACAAAAAGTATTGGAACATATTGTTGAATTTGCAGATGGGAACCATCGACAAATCGTTTTTGGTGCGAGAAATCGGCTAGATGGATCAACGACGATGCTATTAGGACAATCGATTTTTATCAAGCGGCTAGTCAGCTTTTTACCGCGTAAATTCCCGGTACGTCTGATGAAAAAAATCCTCCAGCTTTTTAGCCCTCACCGGCAAAAGGACCGTTATGAAACATTAGAGATATTAAAAGAACCAATTTACCAATGTATACTGCTTAGTCCGGAGTCAGAACAGAAAAAGTTAGAACATCTATTTCCCGAGTGTACCTTCCAACGTTCAAATACGTATACTGTAGATATTATCCCAAAAGGTGGTTCAAAATTGCTAGGCATCCAAGCTTTCGCAAATGCTGTCGGAATTGAGATGGAAGAAATCATGGCATTCGGCGACCATTACAATGATATCGAGATGCTGAAAGGTGTAGGTATTGGAGTGGCCATGGGAAATGCTCAGAACGAAGTAAAACATGCCGCAGATTTTGTGACCCAATCAAATGAAGAAGATGGCATATACGAAGGACTGAAACACTTTGGTCTGATTTATTAGTCAATGAAAGAAGGAAAACATTAGTATGGAATCAGAGACACCTTTTCAAAAAGTAGAAGCATTTCACAAAATTTTTGATCCAAGAAGACCAGAAATCCCCACAGCTTTTACTGCGATGGAGGCTCATACACGTGCTGCATTCAAAATAGAAGAACTTGTTGAATTTGTTGCAGCTACCTCACCAAGTAAAGAACAACTACATGAAGCTGTTACTCTGCTACACGAAGCATTAGATAAAGCAGAAGAAAAAATGCTTGATAAAACAGAGTGGGGAAGTGATCCACTGATTGAACAAGTAGATGCACTGACAGATATCCTTTACTTTACTTATGGTTCTTTTTCATTATTGGGAATAGCGCCTGATCGAATATTTGATATCGTCCATCAGGCAAATATGGGAAAATTGTTTCCAGATGGAAAACCTCATTATGATCCTGTAACAAATAAAGTATTGAAACCTGAGAACTGGCAGATGGAGTACGCGCCAGAGCCTAAAATCGCGGCAGAAATCCAACGACAGATTCAAGAAGCTCTTGCTGGGAAAAGCTCTGCCGATAAGAGTGCACGCACAAACGAAACAGAGTGATCAGTACTTCACTATTTTTGTTATCTTTATACGATGGAAAAACAAAAGATTTTCGTTTAAGTTAGTGAATGCATGAAAATAGTATGCTATAATCTAGAATAGATGTCTTTTGCACGAGAGACGTATTATTTGGATTTATGCCAAGCAGAACGCCATCTGTTGCATAAAAAGATGCATACTGAAAACGGAGGAACCATAAATGGGAAATAATGTTATCATCGGAATCGTCATTGCAATCATTATAGTCGCCATTGTCGTCTTTTTGGTTAGTTACTTGATGAAGAAAAAAAACCAAGATCGATTGGATGCCTTAGAAAAACGCAAGGAAGAATTATTTGACTTGCCAGTGATTGAAGAAGTCGATGATGTTAAAAAAATGCATCTGGTTGGGCAAAGCCAAAATACCTTTCGTGAATGGAGTCAAAAGTGGAATGACATATCTACTTCCTCATTCGCTGAATTAGAAAGTCAAATTTTTGAAGTGGAAAACCTCAATGAAAGTTTTCGGTTCTTAAAAGGAAAAAAAGCAGTTGTTGAAGCAGAAGCAACAATGGACCAAATGGAGAAACAAGTAACGGAAATCCGTGAAGGTCTGAAGGAATTGCGAGAAACGGAAGAACGCAACTCATTAGCTGTCCAGCAGGCGCTTGATGTCTATGAAGAACTGAAAGAAAAAGTCAGAGAAGACGAGCATGAATATGGACCAGCTCTTTTTGAATTGCAAAAACAGATCAAGATGATCGAAAAAGAATTTACGCAATTCGTGACTTTAAATACTTCCGGCGATCCTGTAGAGGCCCGCGAGGTTTTAGATAAAGCAGAAAAACATACGTATGAAGTGGAAGCTCTGATGAAAAAAATTCCACCACTGTATGAAGATCTCCATACGACTTTCCCTGAACAACTTGAAGAAATCAGTGATACTTATGAGAAATTAATGGAAGAACAATATGTATTCCCTGAAGAAGATCTTGCTGAAGATATCGCAAAAGTAAGTCGAAGAATTGAAAATTCATTAGCCAATCTTGAAAAAACAGAAGTTGAAACGGTCGAATTCGAAAACCGAGAAACAGCTGATTTGATTGATTCGCTATATGACATCTTAGAACGGGAAATGGAAGCTCAGAGATATGTAAAAACTAACCAATCAACGATTGCAGAGTATATCAAACATGCAACGAAGAATAACCGTCAATTATTGATTGAGTTGGATCACACCGCTCAAAGCTATACATTGAATCACAATGAAATTGGTCGTGTACGAGGTTTCCAAACTGAAGTGGAAGAAATGGAACGTCAAAATGAACAGATGATTCCGCAGATCCGCCAACACGAAATCCCTTATTCAGAAGTGCGTACGTTCTATAAAACAGTCTTCAAGGTCTTAGAAGATATCGAAACGCAACAAGTAGAGATCGACGACTCATTACATGAATTGAGAAAAGGCGAAAAAGAAGCGCAAGAAAAGATCGATACATTCGAATTTAAATTGCGTAGTTTGAAACGTTTTGTAGAGAAACAACGTTTGCCTGGCTTGCCGAATGATTACCTAGAATTCTTTTTTGTTGCTACTGATCGTATTGAAGAACTAAGTGTTGTCTTGAATAAAATTCGAGTAAACATGGAGGAAGTCAATCGTTTAGTTGCTCTATGCGAAGAAGATCTAGAATTATTAGATAAGAAGACACATGATCTAGTAGATGCAGCAGCACTAACGGAGCAAATGCTCCAATATGCAAACCGTTATCGTCATACACACGAAGAAGTGCGAGAAGCGATTGATAAAAGTTACTATTTATTCAATAAAGAATATCATTATCAAGAAGCATTAGACGAAATTGGTACAGCATTAGAGAGAGTAGAACCAGGTGCTTTCAAACGCATCGAAGATTTTTATTTTAATCATCCAGACTTAGTATAAAGCAAAAAAGCAGTAATCATGCAAGAACAAGACAATCATCCGTCTTGTTCTTGTCTTTTTTTATGTCTATCCGAAGGACGAAACAAGTGAAAATTCCACCTGCTCTTGAAAGCACCTTGGACAACCGTTATAATAGAAAAGAATTTCAAAAAAGAGGGGTTTCTTATGATATATTTTGATAACAGTGCAACGACCCCAATCTTTCCGCAAAGCTTAGATGCATATGTAAAAACCAGTCAGCGGATTATTGGGAATCCATCAAGTCTTCATGATTTGGGCAATCAAGCTAATTGGTTGTTGCAGCAAGCAAGAAAGCAGATCGCTGATTTGATCCATGCAGAACCAGAAGAAATCTTTTTTACTTCAGGAGGAACAGAAGGAGATAACTGGGTATTAAAAGGAACGATGATTGAAAAAAGAGAGTATGGGAATCATATGATCATTTCAGGAATCGAACATCCGGCAGTCAGTGAGACGGCCGAACAATTAAAAGAATTAGGAATCGAAGTAAGTATCGCCCCAGTAGATAAACGCGGATTTGTACGTGTTGACGAATTGAAAAAATTAATAAGAAAAGAGACAGTTTTGGTCTCTGTTATGGCTGTGAATAATGAAGTAGGATCGATTCAGCCCATCCAAGAAATCAGTGATCTTTTGGATGATTTCCCTAAAATTCATTTCCATGTAGACGCTGTTCAGGCAATCGGAAAAGTACCATTCTCGCAATGGTTGACAGGGAGAGTGGATTTTGCAACATTTTCAGCCCATAAATTCCATGGTCCACGGGGAACGGGTTTCATTTATTGGAAAAAGGGTCGTCGTTTAGCACCATTACTGACAGGTGGAGGACAGGAAAGAAATCAACGAAGTGGGACAGAAAATGTTCCAGGTATTGTGGCTATGGCTAAAGCTTTACGTTTATCATTAGAGATAAAGAAACAAAAACCTGAGCAGATACAACGCTTAAAAGAAGCTTTGATCAATGCGTTGAAGTCGTATGATAAAGTGACGATCTTTTCAGAAGGAACCGACTATGCGCCGCATATTTTATGTTTTGCTCTAAAAGGAATTCGTGGTGAAGTTCTCGTCCATGCTTTAGAGGAAAAGCAAATATTTGTTTCTACTACTAGTGCCTGCTCCTCACGTAAACATATGGCAAGCAGTACATTGCACGCGATGCATGTACCAAATGATTTGGCTACATCTGCTATTCGAATCAGCCTAGATGAAAATAACTCATTAGCAGAAGTGGAACAATTTATGATTATTTTCAAGCAGCTTTATAAGAAATTTTCTGCAATCAATTAAAAGAGGAGTGTTCTTGTGAAATACAGTGAAATTATGGTCCGTTATGGAGAGCTTTCGACAAAAGGAAAGAATCGAAAAAGCTTTATCATGCAACTAGCACAAAATGTCAGACAAGCTTTGAAAGAATTTCCAGAAATCAAAATCCATGCTGATCGCGACCGGATGCATCTTTTGTTAAATGGTGCAGACAGTCAGCTAGTTATTCCAAAACTAGCAAAAATATTTGGGATCCAAAATTTTTCTCCGAGTATTCGGGTAGAAAAAGATGTCGAAGTTTTGAAACAAGCTGTTCAAGACATCATGAAAGAAATTTATACAGGGAAAGAAACATTTAAAATTATCGCTAAAAGAAGCGATCACCAATTTGAATTGACAAGTAATGAATTGAATCAAACATTAGGCAATGCTGTTTTTGATATTTTCCCTCATATCCAAGTTCAAATGCGTCAGCCCGATATTCCATTACGTGTAGAGATTCGTCGTGACGGTGCTTATCTGTCGTATGAAACGATTAAAGGAGCTGGCGGGTTGCCTGTAGGAACAAGCGGAAAGGGAATGCTTATGCTTTCTGGCGGGATTGATTCTCCTGTGGCAGGATATTTTGCAATGAAGCGGGGAGTGGAAATCGAAGCTGTTCATTTTGCTAGTCCGCCGTATACAAGTGAACAAGCACTGCAAAAAGCAAAAGACTTAACAGCGAAACTAGCGCCTTATGTAGGAACAATCCATTTTATTGAAGTGCCATTTACCGAGATTCAAGAAGAAATCAAAAAATCAGTGCCACAAGGATATTGGATGACGATCACTCGTCGAATGATGTTGCGGTTGACCGATGAAATTCGCCGTATTCGTCATGGTCTAGTTATTTTGAATGGCGAATCATTAGGTCAAGTGGCTTCACAAACCTTGCAAAGTATGGTGGCTATCAATGAAGTAACGAATACGCCAATCATTCGGCCTGTAGCGACAATGGATAAACTTGAAATCATTGAAGTAGCAGAACAGATCGATACATTTAATCTTTCTATCCAGCCTTTTGAAGACTGCTGTACGATTTTTGCTCCTCCACAGCCAAAAACACGCCCTCAACTGGAAAAGGTCCATCAATATGAAGAGCGTTTAGCAATAGATGAAATGATCCAACGAGCATTAGCTGGCTTGAAGATGGAAGAGATACAAGCAGAATCTTCTAATGAAAAAACTGAAGAATTTTCAGAATTGCTATAAGAGGTTGTGAAATCAGTGTTTTGAACTAATGTCGAAGATTAGCTAATAAATGATAAAAAAGAGAATTTTCCATGAAATAGCGACCCAAATAGTTAATTTTTGGGTCGTTTTATTTGTCTCACACTCTTTTCCTTCCTACCTGTAACCTTGCTCCCGGGTTAGAAACATGTTACACTAAATATGTGAAATTATTAACAAGGAGCGTCGTTATGCGAGAAAAAACAGATACACTGCCAAAAGCAACTGCGAAAAGGTTACCTTTATATTTACGCTACTTAAAGATGCTGGATGACTCAGGCATAAGTAGAATCAAATCAAATGAGTTCAGCGAAATCACCCAAATTCCTTCTGCAACGATCCGCAGAGACTTCTCGCAATTAGGCGAGCTAGGCAGAAGCGGATATGGCTATGATGTCCCTTTCCTTATCGATGTATTCAATAATATCCTTAATACTAAAGAAGAAAAACGAATCGCATTAGTCGGATACGGAAATCTTGGCAAAGCATTGAAACACAACAATTTTAGAAGAAATGAAAATCTAAATATCGTGTGCGTCTTTGATAATGATCCAGCACTGATCAATCGAGTCATTGATGGAGAAATGATCTATCCGATTGATCGTTTCGCGGAGATAGCCAAAGCAAAAAATGTGACAGTAGCAATCTCTACGGTACCAAGTAAATATTCACAATCTGCTATTGATGAAATTGTCAAAGGAAATGTAACCGCTATACTTAATTTTGCACCTGACCGAGTAACTGTCCCAGCTTATGTCAATGTTCAATACATTGATTTGACAACCGAGTTACAGACGCTTATTTACTTTGATGAGAATTACTCAGAAGTTTTTTCTTAGGAAAATTTGAGTAGGCTTATTGTTCTTGCGAGGATCCGTCGTCATTCTTTCAAAAATTTTTTAATACTAAATGAAGTGGTTTTTTCACGACCACTTGTTGACTAAAAAAAAAAACCATTGTAGAATGAAGCATAACGCTGAACAAGAGGAGTAACTGGCACATTCATTCTTAGAGAGAGAACTATCTGCTGAAAGGTTCTCAATGACAACCAGTGAAGGTAGCTTGGGAGTTTCTGTCTTGAATGGAGTAGAGATAGACGAGTCGTGATCGTTAACTCACTTGAGAGGCAATAATGATTGATTATTGCAATTTAGGTGGTACCGCGTAAATCATACGTCCTAAAATACGAAAGTATTTTAGGACGTTTTTTAGTTTAAAGGAGGAAAACAGCATGACGGAAGAAAATAACCTATCAACAAAATATAACCCGCAAGAAGTTGAAGCTGGACGTTATCAGCATTGGTTAGAACAAGATTTGTTTAAACCGAGCGGAGATAAAAAAGCAAAACCTTATTCAATCGTGATCCCACCCCCAAATGTTACCGGAAAACTTCATTTAGGGCATGCTTGGGATACGACCTTGCAAGATATGCTGATTCGTCAAAAGAGAATGCAAGGATATGATACTTTATGGTTGCCTGGTATGGACCATGCAGGAATCGCGACACAAGCAAAGGTAGAAGCAAAGCTCAGAGAGCAAGGAATTTCTCGCTATGATCTAGGTCGTGAAAAGTTCATCGATCAAGTGTGGGAATGGAAAGAAGAGTATGCAAACCATATCCGTGAACAGTGGGCTAAAATGGGCTTATCTTTAGATTACAGCAGAGAACGTTTTACATTAGATGACGGATTATCTGAAGCAGTACGTAAAGTTTTTGTTACCTTATATGAAAAAGAGTTGATCTATCGCGGTGAATACATCATCAATTGGGACCCTCAAGCACGAACAGCTCTATCTGATATCGAAGTTATTCATAAAGACATCGAAGGCGCCTTTTACCATATGAGCTATGAACTGGCAGATGGATCAGGCGTAGTAGAAATTGCGACGACCCGGCCAGAAACGATGTTGGGAGATACGGCGATTGCTGTTCACCCAGAAGACGAGCGTTATCAAGCGCTGATCGGCAAAAAAGTGATTCTACCTTTAGTCAATAAAGAAATCCCAATCATTGCAGATGAATATGTAGATATGGAGTTTGGGACAGGTGTAGTAAAAATCACTCCAGCACATGATCCAAACGACTTTGAGGTAGGTAATCGTCATGATCTCCCACGAGTGAATGTGATGGATGATGATGGCACGATGAATGAACTAGCAGGAAAATATGCTGGAATGGATCGTTTCGCTGCCCGTAAAGCAATCGTGCAAGATCTAAAAGAAATCGGCCGATTGATCAAAATCGATACAATGGTCCATAGTGTGGGACATTCCGAGCGGACAGGTGTCGTTGTCGAACCTCGATTGTCTACTCAATGGTTTGTAAAAATGGCGCCGTTAGCAAAAAAAGCCATTGATAACCAAGAAACAGATCAAGCAGTGGAATTCTTCCCTCCAAGGTTCAATCAAACATTTTTACGTTGGATGGAAAATGTCCATGACTGGGTAATTTCACGACAATTATGGTGGGGACATCAAATCCCTGCATGGTATCACAAAGAAACAGGCGAAATGTATGTAGGGATGGAAGCACCAGCTGATAGTGAAAACTGGGTCCAAGATCCGGATGTTTTAGACACTTGGTTTAGTTCAGCATTGTGGCCTTTTTCAACGATGGGCTGGCCAGACACGGAAAGCGAAGATTATAAGCGGTACTTCCCTACTAGCACCTTAGTAACTGGTTATGACATCATTTTCTTCTGGGTAAGCCGAATGATCTTCCAAAGTTTGGAATTTACTGGCGAACGACCATTTGAGAATGTCTTGATTCACGGATTGATTCGTGACGAACAAGGGCGGAAGATGAGTAAATCATTAGGTAATGGGATCGATCCGATGGAAGTAATCGAAAAGTATGGAGCAGATGCTCTTCGTTGGTTCTTATCGAATGGTTCTGCCCCAGGGCAAGATGTTCGCTTCAGCTATGAAAAAATGGATGCTTCATGGAACTTTATCAATAAAATCTGGAATGCTTCACGTTTCGTTATCATGAATATCGAAGGAATGACCGTAGAAGAGATCGATTTATCTGGAGAAAAATCAGTGGCTGACCGATGGATCCTTACTCGTTTGAATGAAACGATCGCACGTGTAACTGAATTATTTGATCGTTTTGAATTTGGTGAAGCCGGTAGACAACTGTATAACTTTATCTGGGATGATTTTTGTGACTGGTATATCGAAATGAGCAAAGAAGTACTTTATGGAGATGATGCTGTTTCAAAACAAACAACACGTAGTATCCTAGTCCATACCTTGGATCAGATTTTGCGTTTGTTGCATCCAATCATGCCATTCGTCACAGAAGAAATATGGGAACATATTCCTCATCAAGGAAATTCTCTAGTAGTAGCAGAATATCCTGTGGTACGTCCAGAGTTTGACGATGAAACTGCTTCTAAAGGAATGGAAGTATTGAAGGAATTGATTCGAGCAGTTCGAAACATTCGTTCAGAAGTGAATACACCATTGTCTAAACCAATTACGTTATTAATCAAAACAAACGATGCTAAAATCGATCAATTTTTAGTTGAAAATACAAGCTACATCGAACGCTTCTGTAATCCAGAAGAGTTGACGATATCAAGTGAGATCACTGCACCAGATCTAGCGATGTCAGCTGTTCTGACAGGTGCAGAAATCTTCTTGCCGTTAGCAGGATTGATCAATATCGAAGAGGAAATCAAACGATTAGAAAAAGAACTGGAAAAATGGACAAGCGAAGTGAAACGTGTCCAAGGAAAACTTTCTAATGAACGGTTTGTTTCTAATGCGCCGGAAGAAGTAGTAGAGGCAGAACGTGCAAAAGAAAAAGATTATTTAGAGAAGCAAACGGCTGTCAAAGAACGAATCGAAAGTTTGCGTACTATTCAATAAAAGCGGGGAACACCACTTATTCCGAATAAGGGGATGTGACATGATTATTGTCGCATCCTCTTTTTTAGTCTACTCTGATTACTTAGAAAAAAGAGCGATTTATCATGTATCTGGAGCAGATTTTTCTCTCTATCGTCCTTTTATTTTTCTTATGTCTTCTATTTGTTATAATAAAAGAGAAATGGGGGAATTGTTGATGACGATTGAAGAAGCAATAGAATGGATCCATAGTCGATTACCATTTGGTTCACGTCCTGGTCTTGACCGAGTCGAAGCTTTATTAGAAGTGGTAGGTCATCCGGAGAGGAAAGTAAAAACGATCCATATCGCTGGAACAAACGGAAAAGGGTCTACTGTAGCCTATTTGAGAAGCCTATTAGAAGAAGCTGGTCTGATAGTTGGAACGTTTACTTCACCTTATATCGAAACGTTCAATGAACGGATTGCAATCAATGGAAAAAGTATCCCAGACAATGACTTGATCCAGCTTGTAAAAAAATATCAGCCGCTGATCAAACAACTTGATCAATTTGAAGCAGTAGCTGGTATCACTGAATTTGAGACATTAACAGCAATGGCATTTGATTATTTTTTGATGAAGAAAGTTGACGTAGCGATTATTGAAGTTGGTTTAGGTGGCTTATTGGATTCTACCAATGTAGCTGTACCGATGCTAACTGGAATAACAACGATTGGGCTTGATCATACCGAGATACTTGGAGAGACGATTGAAGAAATCGCTGCGCAAAAAGCAGGAATCATCAAACAAGGCGTTCCTGTTGTCACAGGAAACATCGGCCCAGAAGCTTTTAATGTCATCAAACAAACAGCTAAAGAAAAAAATGCGACGCTTTATGTATACGGGGAAAATTATAAAATAAACTATCTGCATCCTGATGAGACTTGGGGAGAAGTATTTGAATTCTTTAATGAAGCAGGGAAAATCCCTCAACTAACCACGCCGCTTTTAGGGCAACATCAAGCTGAAAATGCAGGAGTAGCCATCGAATTGTATTTTGTTTACTGTCAATTGGAAAAGCTGCCTTTCCGAGAAAAAGATGTTTTGAAGGGGTTGAAGAAATCTCGATGGCCAGGAAGAATGGAGCGTTTGAGTAACGAGCCATTAGTTGTTTTAGATGGTGCCCATAATACGCATGCAATGAACCGGCTTGTTGAGAATTTGAAAAAAGAATTCAAAGGATATCAAATCAACATTTTGTTTTCCGCCTTACGAACTAAAAATGTTAGAGAAATGCTAGAACGATTGCAGCAAGTACCAAATGTCCATATTTATTTGACGACCTTTGAACATCCAAAAGCCATCGAATTAAGTGAAGTATCAGATTTAGCAAGTGAGAGAGTATCAATCGTTTCATTGTGGCAATTCGGATTAGCAGATATATTGGAAAAGATGACAAATGAAGATGTATTAGTTGTGACCGGTTCGCTTTATTTCATTTCAGAAGTTCGTCATTTATTAATACAATTAGGAGGAGACCATGAAGTATAATGCAGTGATTTTTGATATGGATGGTTTATTGTTTGACACAGAGTTAGTATATTACGAGGCTTCACAAGTAGTAGCAGATAGGATGGGTTTTCCTTATGATAAAGACCTGTATTTAAAATTCTTAGGTGTTTCCGATGAAGAAGTGTGGGCGAATTATCATATGATTTTTGCGGAATTCGGCAAAACAAGCGTACAAAGATTCATAGATGATTCATACCAGGAAACGCTTGAGCGCTTTTCACAAGGAGCTGTACAAATGAAGCCAGGAGTGTTGGAACTCCTCTCTTTTTTAGAAGAACATCAGATTCCCAAAGTTGTCGCTTCCAGTAACCAACGAGCTGTCATTGAACTTTTATTGAAGAAGAACAATCTGTTTGAACGATTTGAGACGATTGTTTCCGCAGAGAATGTTCAACGAGCAAAACCAGATCCGGAAATTTTTTTATTAGCCAATCAGAAATTAGGTACAGCTAAGAAAGAAACATTGATTTTAGAAGATTCGCAAAATGGTATTTTAGCAGCTTCTGCGGCTGAGATCCCTGTAGTCATGGTGCCAGATTTGCTTCCGCCTTCCCAAGAATTGATCAAAAAAACGGCTGGGGTCGTTTCTTCTTTGCATGAAATCCCTGCATTGATAAAATAAAAATCCATCTCTTTTCGTATCTTATTTTAGAAAAGATAGAAAGGAGATGTTTTTTTGGAAAAACGATTGATCAAAGAAGTACCAACTAGCTCTTTACCAAGGGAACGTATGGAAATTTATGGAGCTGAAGCTTTATCGGATCAGGAGCTTTTAGCAATTTTACTGCGTACTGGTCAGCACCCTCATAGTGTGATGTCGATTGCTGGCAATCTGTTAAAAACGTTTGGTGGATTGGCTTCTTTACGACAGGCGACTTTGCATGAGTTAGAAGAGATTCGAGGGATAGGACGTGTGAAAGCAATCGAAATCAAAGCCTTGATCGAGTTAGGCCGCCGCATTCAGACGGACCAAGAAAGAGCAGCTCCGGCCATTCATACTAGCTATGAACTGGCACAACAATTGATTCTGGAAATGAAAGATCACAAACAGGAACATTTGATTTGTATTTATTTGGACACGAAGAATCAAGTGATCTTAAAAAAGACAGTGTTCATCGGTTCGCTGAATCAGTCAGTCGCTCATCCTAGAGAAATATTTCATTATGCTGTACGTTATTGCGCGGCAAGAATCGTTTTAGCACATAATCATCCTTCTGGTAATGTTATTCCATCACAACAGGATATGAATTTTACTAAAAGGATACAAAAGTGCGGAGAAATGATGGGCATCACTGTACTGGATCATTTGATCATCGGACGTAAACGATATTTTAGTTTGAGAGAAGAAGGATTAATGGAAGAGAAGTAAGTTGCTTTCTTGCAAAAAAAATGAAGCAAGTGTACAATTATATTGTAATTTTGTTTGGGAATAGAAGTTGAAACATCTGTTGCACCTCTATCGTACACGAGCAATGTTACAATTTAAATAAGTGCTTTTGGCACGAGGAGGATATTATTATGGAAAACGGAACAGTAAAATGGTTCAACGCTGAAAAAGGATTTGGATTTATCTCACGTGAAGATGGAAGCGACGTATTCGTTCACTTCTCTGCTATCCAAGGTGACGGATTCAAAACATTAGAAGAAGGTCAAGCAGTGACTTTCGACGTTGAAGAATCAGACCGTGGCCCACAAGCTGCAAACGTTGTAAAAGCTTAATTTTATCTGTAAATCAAATTGATGGTAAGCATCAATTTTTACGAGAGAACAAAGCGAGTAACAAAAATACCTGCCACAAGAGGAAATTTCTCTTGTGGCAGGTATTTTTTGTATGAAAAAGTAAATAAATTTTAAGAGGTTGTGAAAAAGCTGCCCAGTATCAATCAATAAGAACAGCCAAATAAAAACAACTTGTCCTGTTTTCCGTTTGGTTTCTCTTATACTCAGGTCAGAGCACTAATTTCACAATCTCTTACTTATTCTTCATCTGGTGTCATGACCATCGGTAAAATCATTGGATGTCTTTCTGTACGTTCGAATAAGAATGGCTGAAGCGCGCCAGTCATCGCTTCTTTCAATTTATATTCTGAACAGTCAGGTCCATTTAAACATTCTCTTAAAGCATGGAATAAGATTCGCTGAGCTTCATTGATCATTTCTCCTGATTCTCGCATGTAAACAAATCCACGAGAGAGAATATCTGGACCAGCCAAGATTTCTTTTTTCTTGATATCTACTGTTGCAACAGCTAATACAAGACCTTCTTCTGAAAGCAGGTGACGGTCACGTAAAACGACATTACCGATATCGCCGATCCCGCTACCATCGATATATACATCTCCAGCCACAAAATGCCCAGCAGGACGTGCAGAATCGCTAGTTAACGCTAAAACATCGCCATTTTCCATGATGAAGCAGTTTTCTGCAGGAACACCTACATCTTGTGCTAGAGAAGCATGGACTTTCAGCATGCGGAATTCTCCATGGACAGGGATAAAATATTTTGGTTTCATCAAGCGAAGCATCAATTTTTGTTCTTCTTGTCCACCGTGACCGGAAGTATGGATGTTATTGATTTTTCCATGGATTACTTCTGCGCCAGCTTCAGACAGCAAGTTGATCAAATGATTGACACTTGTTGTATTACCAGGGATAGGTGAACTTGAAAAGATCACTGTATCGTCTGGCTGGATTTGGATTTGACGGTGGGTACCATTTGCAATACGGCTCAAAGCGGCCATCGCTTCCCCTTGAGAACCTGTACATAGGATCATCGTTTCGTTAGCAGGCAAGCGATTGATTTCATGTGCATCTACAAATGTGCCGTCTGGAACTTTGATATATCCTAAACGTTGGCCATTGACAATGGCATTTTCCATGCTACGTCCGAAAACAGCGATTTTACGACCAGTCGCCACAGCGGCATCTGCTGCTTGCTGCAAACGGAAGATATTAGAAGCAAAGCTGGCAAAAATAATACGACCTTCGATTTTTGAAAAGATCTTCAAGATAGAATGACCAATCGTTTTTTCTGATTTAGTAAATGTTGGAATCTCAGCATTTGTACTATCAGATAAAAGGCACAAGACACCTTCTTCCCCGATACGAGCCATTTTATGCAAGTTTGCTGGTTCGCCAACGGGAGTGAAATCAAACTTGAAGTCTCCAGTCGCTACGATATTACCAGAAGGTGTTTTCACCACGATTCCTAATGCGTCTGGGATACTATGAGTCGTTCTGAAAAAGCTGACAGAAGTTTTTCTAAAACGAATGATCGTATCTTCATTGATTTCATGAAGCTCTGCCTCTCGAAGTAAGCCATGCTCATCTAATTTGTTCGTGATCAACGCTAATGCGAGAGGACCAGCATAGATAGGAATATTTGCTTGTTTTAGCAAGTAGGGTATTCCGCCGATGTGGTCTTCATGTCCGTGAGTAATCACTAGGGCTTTTACTTTGTGCAAGTTTTGTATGATGTAGCTGTAGTCGGGAATGACATAGTCAATTCCAAGTAGATCGTCTTCCGGGAACTTGATCCCGGCATCAATCAAAATGATTTCATCTTGGAATTGTACCCCATACGTATTTTTCCCGATTTCACCTAATCCACCAATAGCAAAGACGCCGGTCTCATTATTTTTGATGGAAAGTTTCATATTAAAACTCCACTAATGAGAAATCAGCATTTTCTTTTTCGTATTCTAGATGACTTCCTTCTAGAAGTTGAACGAATTCAATATTGTATGGGGTATTTTCTTCCACACGTTGGCGAGCGTCTACATCGCTTTTTGCCTCAATGTAAAGAGATTTTGTTTCTTCCCGTTTAGGGTTACGTACTTTTGTTTCTTGATAATAAACTTTATAGATCATTGTTTTGTCTCCTTTATCTGCGTAAAGCAGTGATTTAGCTAGTTGATTTTTTTAGACAACACAAAACGAGGGGACAAGCCACCTAGTTTTTCATATGCTTTGACTAGAATACTGGATTCGAGTCAAAGAGACAAGCCTCGTTTTTGCTCATCTGTTCGGATATTTTTTCAACCGTACCTTCTGTATAAAAAATATACAACAATTAATTGTTATTCTAGCATAAAACAGCAAATAAGTATAGAAATCAACTAGATTGAAAGAAAAAATCAACGTTTATCATTTTACTATAATCATAATGACTTTTTTATGAGAGAAGTGTTCTATTAATAGGTTCGTTGTGCTATCATTTTTAGTAATGAAAATGTAACAAAAGATTAAAAGGAGATGAGAAAGTGAAACTAATGTGGCATTATACCATGCGTTATAAGAAATTCTTGTTTTTCAATTTCATATGCGTATTCGGTTTTATTTTGATTGAATTAGGACTTCCTACGATTTTAGCACGTATGATTGATGTAGGAATCCGCAATGATGATTTTGATTATGTGAAACAGCAAGGGATATTTATGATCGTTATTACCGTAATCGGTATTATTTTGAATATCTTGTTAGGTTATTTTGGTTCGAGGATCACGACCAATATCGTAGCAGATATTCGAGATGACTTGTTCGAAAAGATCCAAAGCTATTCGCATCAGGAGTACGAAAATTTAGGCGTATCTTCCTTGATCACTCGTACAACAAATGATGCTTATCAGATCATGTTGTTCCTGCAAAATATTTTACGTATTGGTTTCATGGCGCCGATGATGTTCGTTGTCAGTTTGTACATGGTCATGCGTACAAGTGTGACACTCAGTTTGTATGTAGTAGGCGCATTGCCTTTGCTATTATTGGCGGTCGTAGCGATTGCTAAGGTGTCTGAGCCGTTATCTAAAAAACAACAAAAAAACTTAGATAAAATCAATAGTATCTTGCGGGAAAACCTTTCAGGATTGCGTGTGATTCGTGCCTTCGTCAATGAAAAGTTTGAAGAAAAACGCTTTGCTGTAGTCAATGAGAATTATGCTGCTAGTTCGAAAAGCTTGTTCCGTTTGATGGCTGTTGCACAACCAGGCTTTTATTTCTTGTTTAATATCGTGATGGTATTAATCATTTGGAGCGGGGCAGTGCAAATCGATGCTGGCGAACTTCGAGTAGGAGATTTGATTGCATTTATCGAGTATATATTCCATGCCTTATTCTCATTCATGTTATTTGCCAGTGTGTTCATGATGTATCCAAGAGCAGCCGTTTCAGCTGGACGTATCCAAGAGGCACTAGATGCCAAACCTTCGATTGTAGAAGATCCAAATGGTATATCGGATACGAAGACTAAAGGGTATATCGAATTTCAAAATGTAACATTTGCTTATCCAGGCCATTCGCAAGAACCAGTGATTCGAAATGTCAGTTTTACAGCCTCTCCAGGAGAAACCGTTGCTTTTATTGGAAGTACCGGTAGCGGGAAATCTACGTTGATTCAATTGATTCCTCGCTTTTATGATGTGAGTGAAGGAAAGATCTTGATTGACGGAGTGGACGTAAGAGATTATCGGTTAAGCAAGTTGCGAGATAAGATTGGGTTTATTCCGCAAAAAGCGCTGCTATTTACTGGAACGATTGCAGATAATTTGAGATACGGGAAAGAAGATGCCACACAAGAAGAAATGGAACGTGCAGCTGAGATTGCTCAAGCTTCAGAATTCATTTCTCGAAAACCAGATGGATTTGACGAACATTTATCAGAAGGTGGTTCCAATTTTTCAGGCGGACAAAAACAACGATTGGCAATAGCCAGAGCCATCATACGCCGTCCGGAAATCTATATTTTTGATGACAGCTTTTCTGCATTAGATTATCAAACGGATGCGAAGTTACGTGCTCGTCTGAAAAAAGAAACAACAGAGTCTACTGTATTGATCGTAGCACAACGTGTGGGAACGATCATGCATGCAGATAAGATCATCGTATTAAATGAAGGAGAAGTCGTCGGCATGGGGACACATCGGGAGTTGTTGGAAAAATGCCCGATTTATTATGATATTGCCGCTTCTCAATTATCAAAGGAGGAATTAGCATGAAAAAAACCTTTTCTTCCTTAAAACGTTTAGCTCGATATATCAGACCGTATCGTGGGACTTTTCTCCTAGTGATCCTATTTACAGTTCTGACAGTGGCTTTCAACGTGGCTTTGCCATATGTTACAGGACTTCCTACTACAGAAATCAGCCGTAATATTGCCAATGGCGAATCAATCAATTTTTCTTATATATTCAAATGTCTTATTTGGATCACAGTGGTCGGAATAGGGTATTGTATTTCGCAATTGCTTTCTGGTGTTTTGATGACAAATGTCGTTCAAAGTGCCATGCATGATTTGCGAAGAGACATAGAAGAAAAAATCAATCGTCTTCCGGTTTCTTATTTCGATAAAAACCAGCAAGGAAATATTTTGTCTCGTGTGACGAATGATGTAGATGCAGTCAGCGGTGCTTTACAACAAGCTTTTATTGGTATCGTAAATGCGATATTGGGAATTACGTTGGCTGCAGCAATGATGTTTTATATCCAGCCGATGATGGCGCTGATCTCTATGATCATGATTCCAACATCGATCTGGATCTCCAAACGAGTGATCAATGCTTCGCAGAAATATTTTCAAAGCATGCAGAATTCGCTTGGTGAGCTAAACGGCTACGTTCAAGAAAATATGACAGGTTTCAGTGTATTGAAAGTATACGGACGCGAAAAAGAAACATTGGAAGGATTCAAAAAAGTAAATCACAGCTTGAAATACTTTGGGTTCCGCGCAGCGTTCATTTCTGGGTTGATGATGCCATTAGTTCAACTAACTGCCTATGCTACTTATATTGGTATGGCTGTTCTAGGAAGTTTCTATGTTATTACTGGAGCAATCGTTGTTGGTCAACTTCAGGCGTTCATCCAATATATTTGGCAAATCAGCCAGCCGATGGGGAACGTGACACAATTGTCTTCTGTTTTGCAAAGTGCATCAGCGGCAACAAAACGTGTATTCGAGATTTTAGATGAGCCAGAAGAAAAAGAAAACAAAGTAGATGTTTCACTGCCAGAAACGATTTTAGGAGATGTGACATTCGATCATGTCGATTTTGCGTATGATCCGAAGAAACCATTGATCCAAGATTTGAACTTTGAAGTGAAAGCAGGTCAAACCGTGGCTGTCGTCGGTCCGACTGGTGCCGGCAAGACGACCTTGATCAATCTATTGATGCGTTTTTACGACGTAGACAAAGGAGCTATCAGGATCGACGGGATTGATACCAAATCAATGAGCCGCAGTGATGTCCGTTCCTTGTTTGGTATGGTCTTACAAGATGCATGGCTCTATCAAGGAACGATTGCCGATAATATCCGTTTTGGAAAGCTTGATGCGACAGATTATGAAGTAGTAGATGCTGCAAAAACAGCAAACGTAGACCATTTTATCCGGACAATGCCAGATGGATATGAGATGGCCATAAATGCTGAGGGAGACAATGTGTCTTTAGGACAAAAACAGTTACTGACGATTGCCCGAGCAGTGGTTTCAGATCCTAAAATTTTGATTTTGGATGAAGCGACAAGTTCAGTAGACACTCGTTTAGAAGCGTTGATTCAAAAAGCGATGGATCGCGTGATGGAGGGGCGGACAAGTTTTGTCATTGCTCACCGTTTATCGACGATACGCGATGCAGATCTGATTCTAGTGATGGACCAAGGTCAGATCATTGAAAAAGGAACACATGAGAGTTTATTGGCACAAGGCGGATTTTATGAAAAACTGTATAACAGCCAATTTGCTGAGGAAGCAGGATAAAACAGTTTGAAACTTATTTTTTGTTCTCCTTTCTTGATAATGGTAAAGTAAGGTTATCAAAAAAAGTGAGGGCACGGAGATGGAACAGTTTTTAAATGAAAAAATCACTGAAGCCAAAAGAGAAATTGATCGTTTAACGCACGTCTGTCAGACAAAACCATTTGATTCAGCTGATTTTTTTGAAAATGAGTTTCAAATCGAACGCTTGGCAGCACAAATCGAAGTGTACGAATTAGTTTTGAAGAAAGTAATAGAAGAAAATATAGAGGTACAATAAACAGGTAAAACGTCAGTTTACCAGATAGCGCAAATAGGCATCTGGACTGAGCAGGTTTTACCTGTTTTTTTCTTATAAAATAAATATATGCTATGATACATTTATTCAATAGGATTAGTTTCTACAAAAAAACGAAAGGAGAAAATAGAGATGGAACGGTTTATAGCATCAAATGCTACAGTGATTGGTGACGTGACATTGTCAGAAGATGTGACGATCTGGTATCAAGCAGTTTTACGCGGGGACAGTAATTGGATAAAAGTAGGACAAAGAACGAATATCCAAGATGGTACAATCGTCCATGTCGATCATGATGCACCTGTAGATATTGCTGAGAATGTGACGGTAGGACATCAGTGTATGCTACACGGCTGTACAATCGAAAAAGGGGCGCTGATCGGGATGGGAACCACGATATTGAATCATGCGGTTATTGGTGAGAATAGTTTGATTGGTGCTGGATCATTAGTAACAGAAGGAAAAGTTATTCCTCCTAATGTCTTGGCTTTTGGTCGTCCAGCTAAAGTGATCCGACCTTTGACAAAAGAAGAAATACAAAAAAACAAAGAAAATATCCAGCATTATGTCGAAATAGGTCGGATGCATGCGCAAGGAAAATTCAAGGAGCAAAGATAGGCAGTAGCATCCATAAAAATAAAAAAAGGATGGTCAGTTTGAGCTGGCCATCCTTTTTTATTTGGTTTAGATAAGAAGGCTTAAAAAGCTTCCTTTGAAACAGATTAATTTAATGAAGAACTGTTTTCCATGACTTCATCAATCAATCCATATGCTTTTGCTTGTTCAGCTGTCATATAGTTGTCACGGTCTGTATCTTTTTCAATCACTTCAAGCGGTTGGCCAGTGCGTTCAGCTAAAATTTTGTTTAAGCGTTCGCGTGTTTGTAAAATATGACGTGCCGCAATTTCGATTTCAGTTGCTTGACCTTGAGCGCCGCCAAGAGGTTGATGGATCATGATCTCAGCATTTGGTAAAGCAAATCGTTTCCCTTTTGTACCAGCTGTCAGCAAGAAGCTTCCCATTGAAGCAGCCATACCCATAACGATTGTTTGGACATCAGCTTTGACAAAGTTCATTGTGTCGTAGATAGCCATACCTGCTGTAACTGAACCACCAGGAGAATTGATATAAAGATAGATATCTTTTTCAGAATCTTGAGCATCTAAGAAAAGCAATTGGGCGATGATCGAATTAGCAAGATCATCAGTTACTTGGCCGCTTAACATGATGATACGGTCTTTCAATAAACGTGAGTAGATATCGTAAGCTCTTTCGCCTCGTGATGATTGTTCAATGACTGTAGGAATTAAATTCATAATAGAGTTCCTCCTTGGTTTCGTTTAGAAATAGTGTACCATAATTTAGTTTCTAATACCTAAAAAGTAGTATACATTTTTGGTCAAAAAAGGTCAAATAAAAAACTTAGGCAAATTAGTCGCATAAACCTGCTTTATGGTATGATAAGCAGAGAAGCAAAACAAGGAGGAACAACAGATTGATAGTTGGTATTACAGGTCTTATCGGCGTGTTGACGGGTGCTGTAGTTGTCTATATCGGCATGATACTGCAAATGCGTCACTTGGAAAATAAAGAACAGCGTAGACGTGAATTGGAATTGAAAGTCAAAGAAATCGAGACGCTGAACCAATTAAATAAAAAGATCAACGAGATCTTGCAAAAAAGGACGACGCTGATGGAAGAATATGTCAGCTTTGATGCATTCGATGATTGTTATATCACGATTGACGATTTTGCGTATCTCCAATCATTTTCAGCGCAGAATAGTTTTTATCTGCCAAATTATATTTTAGATGAGCTGTTTAAGAACATCTCCCATCGAAAAGTGATTTTATCTCCAGATGAAACAATGAAGATTGGTGGATATGCTTATAAAGGCGGACGCGTGATTTTAGAGAATTTTACGGATAGTTTGACTGAAATGATCAATGAAAAAAAAGCACAGTTGAAGACTATGACGCGCCAGCCGATTGGTTTCTTCTCGAAAGATGATGTTTGGAGCTGATATTTTGAAGCATTGCCGTTGCACATGAGAGCGTGGTAATGCTTTCTTTTTTTCTTAATGATACAATAGAACTGAACGGAGTGAAGAAAGATGTTACAAATCTATGCTCATCGCGGAAGCAGCGGTACCCACCCAGAAAATACGCTTCCTGCATTTGCAGAAGCTGTACGAGTAGGTGCAGATGGTATCGAACTAGATGTTCATCTAAGCAAAGACGGTTATTTGATCGTTATGCATGACGAAGAAGTGGATCGGACGACTAACGGTAAAGGGCTGATTCGAGAAAAAACATTGGAAGAACTCAAAAAATTGAATGCAGGAGGCAAATTCAGCAAAGAATTTCCAGCAGCTAAAGTCCCTGAATTGAAAGAAGTTTTAGGACTGCTTCTCCAAAAAAATTACCGAGGGATGCTAATGATCGAAATTAAAACTGATCAGTATGAATATCCCGGTATCGAAGAAAAATTAGCCGAAACATTAAAAAGCAGAGATTGGCCTTTTCAACATGCATATTGCAGCTTTCATTTGGCTTCTTTGGAAAAAATCGCGTTATTGGAACCAGAGATACAGCTGGACTTATTGATGAGTACTTCTGATAAAAAGATCCAACTAGCAGCAGAAACCCCTTATATAGAAGGAGTACATCCAAAAAATACTTGGTTGTTCGAACATCCAGTCCAGGCAGCTGATTTTCCAAAAGCAATTCGTGCATGGACGATCAACGATGAAGAAGAAATGGCCAAATGTCAAGAACTAAAAATAGATGGAATAATAACTGATTTTCCGGAGAAAGCTCTTCGGTGGAAACAATCAACGAAAAGTAGGTAAAATATGGAAAAAGTATTAGTGATCGTCGGTCCGACAGCAGTCGGTAAAACAGCGCTAAGTGTGGAACTCGCACAACTATTTGGGGGAGAGATCATCAGCGGTGATTCATTGCAAATCTATAAAAATCTGGATATCGGTACAGCAAAAATCAAAGAAGAAGAGATGAATGATGTTCCGCATCATTTGATTGATGTGATCGAACCTACTCAACATTACTCAGCCGCTGATTTTCAGCGTTCAGGTCGACAATTGATTACTGAGATTGCGAACCGAGAGCATCTACCTATCATAGCTGGCGGAACGGGTCTGTATATCCAATCTCTTCTATACGATTACCAGTTAGGGGCGACAGAAGAAGCGAATCCTGAGATTAGAAAAAAGTATGAAACGTTAGCCGAGACAATTGGTTCCCAAGCGTTATGGAATCAGTTGAAAGAAAAAGACCCGGCAGCTGCTGAGAAAATCCACTGGAACAATCAACGCAAAGTGATAAGAGCTCTGGAAGTTTTGGAGACGACAGGGCATAGTATCACGGCACCTAAAGAAGAGCCAAAGCGATTATATGATTACCTCATGATTGGGTTAGATACGAAGCGTGATGTCTTGTATGATCGAATCAATCACAGAGTCGATTTGATGCTAGCAGAAGGCTTGGTAGCAGAAGCACGTATGGTATATGAGCTTGGAGAAGTCCAAGCCAGTCAAGGGATTGGATATAAAGAATTTTTCCCTTATTTTGAAGGGAAAGAAACATTGGAAGAAGCAACAGAACAAGTCAAACTACATTCGAGAAGATACGCGAAACGTCAGTTAACGTGGTTTCGTAACCGTTTGGATGCACAGTGGTTTGATCTTATAAGTGAGCCAAATCAAAAAAGTCAGATTGAGCAAACAATCAAAAAATGGCTGGAGGCGGAATAAAATGGAAGAAAAAGTAATCATCGTAGGGGTAGAAACCGAAGCAAACCAGCGTTACTTTACAGAGTCAATGGAAGAGCTAGTTCAGCTGACGAACACCGCATCAGGAGAAGTCGTATTCACAATTACACAGAAGAGACCACAAGTAGATCGGCAAACGATTATCGGGAAAGGGAAATTACAAGAATTAGTTCAACAAGCAGATGCGCATGAAGCGGATTTGATCATCTTTAATCATGAACTGACTCCGAGACAGAGTCAACTGATTACGGATGCTGTTGGTCTTCCGGTGATTGATCGAGTACAGCTGATTCTAGATATTTTTGCGATGCGTGCTCGTTCGAAAGAAGGAAAGCTGCAAGTTGAACTTGCCCAGTTAGAATATCTTCTGCCTCGTTTAGTAGGGCAAGGGAAAACATTGTCTCGTCTTGGTGGTGGGATTGGAACAAGAGGACCAGGTGAAACAAAGTTAGAAACAGACCGCCGACATATACGGAATAAAATTTTTGCTGTTAAGAAAGAATTGAAAGAAGTAGAAGCCCATCGAGAGCGCAACCGTCAAAAAAGAAAAAACAGTGAGATTTTTCAGATTGGTCTTATAGGCTACACGAATGCTGGAAAATCAACCATCTTGAATTTATTGACACAAGCGGATACTTATTCAAAAGATCAGTTGTTTGCAACGTTAGATCCATTGACTAAAAGATGGCGTTTTGCTGAAGGATTTGAGATTACAGTAACAGATACCGTCGGGTTCATCCAAGATCTGCCTACGCAACTGATTGATGCTTTCCATTCTACACTAGAAGAAAGTCAGAATATGGATCTTTTGTTGCATGTAGTCGATGCCAGTTCTCCAGATCGCATTTTACAGGAGCAGACTGTACTAAAATTGATGGATGAATTGAATATGAAAGAAATGCCGATACTGACTGTTTACAATAAGGCAGACCAGATTGATCCGGCGATGTTTACGCCCACCTTATTCCCTAATGTCTTGATTTCTGCTCAAACGAAAGAAGGGAAGACGGCATTGATCGAAGCAATCAAGCGTCAACTGATGGAACTGATGACACCTTATACACTGTCTGTGCCAAGCAATGAAGGACAGAAATTAAGTGAGTTAAGAAGACAAACGATGGTTTTGGACGAAGCCTACATGGAAGAATCAAACGAGTATGAAGTGAGAGGATTTGCAAAAAATGATTCAAAATGGTTAAGAAAAAGCAAATAAAATTTTGTTTTTTTACAATAAAAATCACTGGGAAAGAATAGCATAGTACAATAAAAGTAAAAGGTATCTGGTACGAAAATCAACTAGATACCTTTTTTTGCGTTCATATTTTTTTGTTATTTTATAAAAAAATAGAGATCTCATGTTAGAAAACCTAACATATGCAGTTGACAATATTTTTTTTAATTGGTACACTTTAGCCAACTTATAAAACGAAAGGGGACGTCTGATGGGAGAAAAGGAATTGCGCCGATCTATGTCCGTATTTCCAATTGGTACAGTTATGAAGCTGACTGATTTGTCTGCTCGGCAAATTCGCTACTATGAAGAACAAGATTTAGTTCATCCGGAACGAAGCGAAGGAAATCGCCGCATGTATTCGTTGAATGATATCGATATGCTGCTTGAGATCAAAGATTATCTTTCAGACGGGTTAAACATGGCTGGAATCAAACGTGTATACGAAATGGCACAGGCGAAAAAACAAGAAGCAAAAAGCAAGAAGCCGTTGACAGATCATGACGTTCGACAAATTTTTCGTGATGAGATTTTGGCGCAAGGTGGGTTAAGCAAAACAGGTCATTATCAGTCGCAAGGATTACAAAGACAATTCTTTGACTGAATAAATTAAAAAAGGAAGAGGGATACCATGGTAAAGAAACAGATAACAGGTGAAGAGATCAAACGAATCATTGAGGAAGAAAACGTACGATTTTTACGATTGATGTTCACAGACATCTTAGGTACGATTAAAAATGTAGAAGTTCCAGTGAGCCAGATTGACAAAGTGTTAGAAAACAAAATGATGTTTGACGGTTCTTCGATTGAAGGATTTGTTCGAATTGAAGAAAGCGATATGTATTTGTATCCAGATCTCTCCACTTGGATGATCTTCCCATGGGAAAGTGCTCATGGAAAAGTTGCTCGTTTAATTTGTGATATCTATAATCCAGATGGGACACCATTTGCCGGCGATCCTCGTGGGAATTTGAAACGAGCATTGAAAGACATGCGCGACCTTGGTTTTACCTCTTTCAATTTGGGACCTGAACCAGAATTCTTCTTATTTAAATTAGACGAAGACGGTGGGATCACAACGACCTTGAATGATAAAGGTGGTTATTTTGATTTTGCACCAACAGATTTAGGTGAAAATTGCCGCCGTGACATCGTGTTGGAATTAGAAAGCTTAGGCTTTGAAGTGGAAGCTTCACATCATGAAGTAGCGCCAGGACAGCATGAAATTGACTTCAAATATGCGGATGTAGTAGATGCTTGTGATAATATCCAAACCTTCAAGCTCGTTGTCAAAACGATTGCACGCAAGCACGGACTTCACGCAACTTTCATGCCGAAACCGTTATTTGGAATCAATGGTTCTGGTATGCATTGCAATATGTCTTTGTTCAATGATGAAGGAAATGTCTTCTATGATAAAGACGGTGAATTGGAACTTAGTGAAACAGCGTATCATTTCTTAGGCGGTTTGCTGAAACATGCTCGTGCCTATACAGCCGTTTGCAATCCAACAGTCAATTCTTATAAACGTCTCGTTCCAGGTTATGAAGCGCCTGTTTATGTCGCATGGAGCGGTCGTAATCGTTCGCCATTAGTACGTGTACCAGAATCTCGCGGTTTGTCCACACGTTTGGAATTGCGTTCAGTTGATCCATCTGCAAACCCATACTTGGCAATGGCAGTATTGTTGCAAGCAGGACTAGACGGTATCCGTAATCAGATCACACCGCCAGCCGCTGTTGACCGTAACATTTATGTAATGGATGAGGAAGAAAGAGAAGCTGCACATATCCAAGACTTACCTTCAACTATCCATAATGCTATCAAGGAATTACGTAAGGATAATGTAATGATTGACGCATTAGGACAACATATCTTCTCAAATTTTGTTGAAGCAAAACGTCTCGAATGGGCGGCATTCAGACAAACTGTTTCCGAGTGGGAAAGAGAACAATATCTAGAACTTTATTAAAACAGGAATAACGTGAATTAGAGGTTGTGAAATCAGCGTCTTGAGCTAATAACCGAGGGTCAGCTGATTGAACACCTTTTACCAAGAGGTTGTGAAAAAGACGTTTAGTTTCGAGTATTAAGAAAAATTTTGTGGAAATGGTTCCTCACATTTTTGCATAAATTTGGCTTAATACCGAGAAACTGGCTTTTGAACACCGTTTATCAAGAGGTCGTAAGCCTGCCGTTTAACTCTAAGTCACAAGGAATAATTTCAAAAACAGCTGC
>NZ_BJLL01000025.1:0-34413 GCF_007996925.1 Enterococcus sp. NBRC 3427
GTATAAATGTTAATATTGTGTAATTCAATGCACCTAAAACGACAATATTTGAAACACCTATAATGTTTATAACAGCAGTGATAATGGTCACTGTCTCAGATTGCATTCTAACAGCTACGATTTCAGAGAGGGTAATGATAGAACACAACAGTAGACAACAGGTGATTTTAATGAGTATAGAATGAACGAAAACAATCATACTTAAGCTTTGTGGATCGTTGAATATAGCATAAAGGAGTAATTCGAAAATAAAGGATACAATTAGTGAAAAAATCGATCCTAACAAGAATATAAGAAAAAAAGAAACATTTTTTGTAAGAAAAAGCTGACTGCGTTTTATAGGAAAAAGAAACATTCGAGCTCTTTGATTTCCAATATATAGATGAACAATCAGTTTCCTAATAAATACTGCGCCTACTATAGACAAAATACAGATTGCAAGAGTAGTGGATAGCGATATCAATCCAATGAAACTGCTAAATAACTTACCATGCTCCTCATATTTACCAATGAAGAGAAAAAATAAGAAAGCGGTTGTTTGAGTGATTAAACCTATCACAAATATTTTTGGCAGTAACTTTTTTATTTTTTTCACTTCGTATTGAAATATTTTGATCTTATGGCCCTGTTCATCCTTGGCTGCTTTTTTGTTTATCATAATAATCTCTTAATCCACCCTTCCCTTTATTTTTTATTGTTTCAAGAAGAAGAGGCTCTCTTGGCTCACCATTTTCTATAAAAATTACGGAGTGAATAAATGTTTCTAGATCTTCTAGCCCATGGCTACTTATAACGATAATTCGATCATTGATCTGAGATTTTAAACATTCTATAAAAAGCTGTACGCCATCAGGATCAAGGCCATTAAATGGTTCATCTAGTAAAATAATTTGAGGATCTGAAAGCAAGCTTATCCCCAACATAAAGCGTTGTTTCATCCCTAATGACATTTTTCTGAAAATCAAAGTGCCTGATACATTCAAAGCGACATCATTTAATAATTCTTGAAGTAAAGGTGGATCAAGCAAGTGATGATAAACAACTTGATCCCAATAAATTTCATCCAATGAAAGACTGTTTAATCCATCCAAATCAATAAAATTAGTTCCAATCATCCCTAAATCAATCATAGCAGGCGCTTGAGATAGATCATCGGTGTAGTTTATCGTCCCACTGTCAGGAATCAATAGTCCGCAAATGCATTTCAATAAAGTGGTTTTTCCAGATCCATTGGGTCCTATCAATCCGTAAATCGTGTCTGAATATAAATCGAGTTGTTCAATGTTCAGTCTGAAGTGTTCAGAGGTGGTTTTATATAATTCAGTTATTTCAATTCTTCTCAAAATCTTCAATTCCTCCGTGATAATGCTCTTAATGACAATGCGCCGGTGATGATTAACCAAATACTAACTGTTAGGATATTTTTTAGCTGAATAAATCCAGAGCCAAAAAAAGAAGTACGAATCAAATTGGCTGTTGGGACAAAAGGTAAGAAATCATATATTATTTTTGTCCATTCAGGCAGTCTATCGGCCGGATAAGTAATCGGTGAAAAAAGTAACCCGCCAATCATGATGATTTGTGTCATTAAAGACACTCCGTTAGCGGGCAGCCAGTAAGCAATACAAAATCTGATAGAAATCATCGACATTTGAGCTAAAATCAATAAAGCGACAGACAGGACAGAAAAATGAATCGCTAGACCAAATTTTAGGGATGAAGCAAGAAAAGACATAAGGATTCCTGGTAAAGAAGCGAATCCCCAGATAATAAAATCAGCAAATAGGAGATTGAATCGGGAAACGGGCAGTGTTCTTTGATAAGAAACGATTCCGTTTTGCTTAGCAGTGCTTACTATCTGTGTCGATAAGACGCACCCGACAGCAATAATCCCAAGTACTATTGCACCAGAGGATAAATAAACAGCGGTTGTATCATCCATTGTAGGAATTAAAAAAGTGAGTCCGTAAACAATTGCTAATGATAGTAGCAGTTGGGCCACTGTAAAGACTGGCAAAAGTACCTTGTATCTTATTAGACTCCATCTAAGTAAAGCGTATAATTGAAATAATCGACTATCGGAAGGGCGTGAATAGGAATCGTAGCTTTGTTTATTTTTCATTCGTTAATCCTCCGTATGTGTTTTCTAATGTTTGAGGTGATAAGCTATAGTTCGTTACTTCTCTTGATGAAATCTTTTCATTAATCCATATCATTGCATCAACTACTTGTTCTTGTGATAAAGTGATATCATAACGTAACTCACCCTTTTGTAAGATACAGCCAATATTTCTAGGTAATTCTTGCATTTCAAATTCCTTCTCAGAGAATAGTACAAGGTGCATTTGGATCAACGTTTTTTCTAACGATTCGCGAACATACGCATCTTTAATTAAAGTTCCCTTATCAAAGAGTAGATATCTATCTGCATATTGATCTACTTCGAGTAAATTGTGAGTTACCACAATTACAATGTGTCCTTTTTGAGCCAATTTTCTTAACGAATTCCAAATGATTTTTCTTCTTATCGGATCAACATCATTTGTAGGTTCATCAAGCAGTAAGATTGGTGGAGGGGCAACAATAGACATGGCAAATGAAGTAAGCCTTTGCAATCCGCCTGATAGTTTCTGCCCTTGCACATGTGCCCATTTCGAAATTTTAAGTTCTTGCATAATCTCTATAACATGAGTCTGAGTATCAGATTTATTAAATCCTCGTATCCTTAAAATAGCTTCAATAGACTGTTGCATGGTAACCCCATCTAATGGTGCATGAAATTGGGGCATCATTGCTGCAAATTGCCTAGCCATTTTCCAGTTTTTATCTAAAGAGTGGCCTTGGAAAGTAATACTACCGGAAGTAGGTTTTGTTACGCCTATGATTTGATTTAAGAAAGTTGTTTTTCCTGCACCGTTGTGTCCAGTTACAGCAACAATTTCTCCAGGGGAAAAAACGATAGTTATATTTTTATTGGCAAAATTACTACTATTTTTATATTTTTTTGAAAGAGAATGGATACTTAAATGATTGTTCATAGTAAAATCACGTCCTAAAGTAGTTGATTGTTGGTATTAACCACACTAAAAGAATGAATATATCTGCTCCCATTCCTAGAGCAAGGATTAATTTCGAATGGCAAGTCTTGTTATCAAACAAAAAAGGATCATCCCTAATCATATTTAAAGTTAAACGTATGTCAGTTGTACTGTAGACTCGAAATTGCCAAGCAATTCGAGTAATCAAGACACCTTGAAAAAGCAGAATAACTTCGAAATTAACGCCAATCATCGGGAAAAAAAGGAGCAGTAAAAGGATACACAAATCTAAACATATCCCTGATAATATGGCCGCCATTCTCCCTAATAAAGACCAGGTCCACACATGGGTCATTGATATGGTAGCAACTGCTTTTTTGAAACATAAATTTAGTTCTTTTTCTTTTGAGAACAGTCTATTTGAAAAAATAAGGTGCATGATTTCATGTAATCCTGTAGTCAAAGTCGTAAAAACAATGAGCTGAGCCAAACCTATAAGTGGATTTTCTATTAAAAAAATGATGCTTGATTTAAATGGAAGTCCATTAAGATATAGGAAAAGAATCACCATGAAAAATGAAATAAAACCGGCTAGCAAGACAAAAATTGAGAAAAATCTAAATAGAGCAGAGTGAGGCTCTACTGGAATTTTTATGTTTCCAGATGTTCCTTCAAGAAAGCCACCATCGTTTAACATTGTGATAAATAATGAATCAAGCAAGTCATTGTTTACTTTTCCTTTTTTTAGAAGGTTTAATGTGTTTCTGTCAATCACCAAAGGATTTCCTGATCTTGACACGATTATCCATTCACCGTTTTTTAATTTTCTTTTTTTGTATGGAGCCAACGTGAGGAAGTCAGACAAAATAATCACTCCTACTGTTTGTAATACTGAAAAATTGCCCAGTCATCATGGTTACCAGCTCCACATGTAGGACACTCACTGGCAAACCTAGGCCAAGATGGGTGACAGAATGATGAGCCATCCTCGTAGTTGATTTCGTACTGTGTTCCTAAACTTCTAGGTGGTGCGTATTGTGTGATTATTCTGACTACTTCATCAACTATTCCGGCAACTAATTGGAAAATTCCTGGACCGTAAGCAATAGAAGGAGGATCAAAGTTTATATTTCTGAATGCAATGAATTGCTCAATAAATTTTGAATCATTTTTGCTGAAGTGAAGATTTAGCCAATCAAAGCATCCGGTAACTCTAGGAACAACACTATAGACTCGTCCTCTACTTACTTGAGAAGCACCAAATACGCATGGAATTCCTGCTTTCACAATCGCTTCATTCACTATTCGATGAATAATAAATGGAGGCTCATCAATTGCACAGATGACTATGTCAACATCATTTATTAGTTCTAATACGTCTTCAACAACAACTATTTTTTTATCAAAAGCTTCAATTTTTATTAATGAATTCATTTTTTCTACTGCACTCTTAGCAATTTCTGTTTTCTTTTTTCCAATATCATTCTCGCGATAAAGAAATTGTCTACCGAGATTTCCAAGTTCGACAATGTCATAATCGACTATTTTTATTGATTTTGGTCCTAAGCCTGCTAAGAGTGTTAGGATATTAGAACCACCACCGCCTAGACCGAGTAAAAGAATTTTTGTTTCATTTATTTCTTTCTGGATTAGGAATCTATCCCCGCTAGTATCTATGAATCTACTGAAATAGTTTACGTTAGGCAGGTACCTTTCCTCTGTTGCTTTATTAGGCAAACTTTCTTCTAATACGCCTTCATCATTTAGGAGATTAATCCCGTCTACTATATTTTGTTCTGTCAGCTCGGGATATTTTTTTTGCATAGAAGTTATGATATGGCCCAATTTATTTTTACCATTCAATAAATTCGCCAATGTCCAAAATTGATTGTCTTCCTCTTCGATTTCAGTTGTTATACCTAATTGCGCGCCAATACGAAATATGTTTGAGTTGAGCTTATATAACGGATAGATTGGTTTTACTCTCGGGCTGATATAAGACATTTTTCCTCTCCTTGATGTGAAAAAAGGCGAGAGTCAATCCCGCCTCTTTCATGTGTTTGGACGTGATGTCAAATGACGATCCACCACGCAGTAGCATCGACTTTTTCTGCCTTGCGAATTTTTGCATTTTTCATAGTTTTCCTCCAAACTTATCGATACTTGGAACATAATTAATCTAAGAATTGAAGATTAAGGAAGACAAAAATATGAACGAATCAAGCAAAGAATGTATACCATTCCAAGTATCGATTTTTTATTATTTAGTAATTAAGATCGTCGAATCAATGTTTTATCACCAAATTCGATAAATTGATAATAAAACAAAAATACGTTCAAAAATCTAAATGATACAATTAACCAAGTAGCTGTAATATTTAACCTTATTCAAATTTTATTGTATAAACAAGATGATTTGACATGAAAATAAAGTTATTCATACAAAAGAGATGAATCAACAAAAAATTAGAAGTATTAGAATATGTCCATAAGCAAAAGGGATAAAAGTCAATTATACGTACATTTTATGTTGGAGTGAATAGATTCTGGTGATTTAGTCGAATTGTGATTGATAAGTGGTTAGATGAACAGGTATAATAAGTGCGTATCTACTTTAGCATGTGGTCATGGAAGACATTCAAACATCAGCATTTCAAAAATAAAAGTGACTTGCGCAGCGTTGAGGATGGGAATTAACAGGTAGGTAAATTTTAAGAAAAGCAAAAAGACACTTTCCGTCTCTGGTAGAAAGTGTCGTGAATCCTGCTATAAAAAAATAGAACGCGTCCTGAGGGAATCGAACCCCCGTCTCAAGAACCGGAATCTTACGTGATATCCACTACACTAAGGACGCAAGCACTGGGATAATTGTAACTAAACAGATAAAAAATTACAAGGGGATTGGACAAAAAAATGAAATTTGAGCAAAATTTTTCACAAAAACAGCAGCAGACACAGAAACTAGCCATGACGCAACAGTTGCAGCAGTCCATCCAAGTTTTACAATATAACAGTGAAGAGCTGTTGGCATTCGTTGAGAACCAAGCAATGGAAAATCCATTGGTGGAAGTTGTTGAGCCGGAATGGCAGCCAGATTACATAAAAGCTTCTTCATCTTCTTATGAAGGAGAAGAGACAAATTACCTAAATCAGATTCCTGATACAAAAGGGTCTTTATTTGATTCATTGATTGAACAAGTCCATTTGAATTACCGAGATACTTTTTTGAGGAAAATCGTTCTTTATCTTGTAGAATACATCGATTTGAACGGATTTTTGACGATTAGTTTAGAGGAAGCTGGAAAAGAGATCGGAGCGACGTCTATCCAAATGCTCGATGCGTTGACACTGATCCAGCAATTAGAACCAGCTGGAGTAGGTGCACGTAGTTTGCAAGAATGTCTCATGCTTCAAACGGAACGGGATGATTATGCGCCGGAACTAGCTTATATCGTGCTAGAAGAATGTTTTGAGCAATTGGTGGAGCGAAAATGGAAAGAGATTGCGCAGCGTTTTTCTGTTGATTTACACGCTGTTCAGCAAATATTCGACTATTTGCAAACATTGAGCCCAAGTCCTGGACGAATTTTCGACCGTAGTAGCGAATTGTACATTATTCCTGATGTCCGGGTATTAGTGGACGATGGAAATGTACAAGTCATCTCAAACCGAAAAAACCAGCCGAATATCCGATTCCAAGAGACCTACTTCAAGCAAATGTCACAACAAGCAGATAAAGAAACTGAAAATTATTTAAAAGAACGGAAACAGGAATTCGAATGGTTGAAGAAAACGATCCTCCAACGCGGGGATACAATTTTGCGGGTTGCTCAAGTCATTGTTTCTCGGCAAAAAGCTTTCTTTATCGACAAGAAGCGGCCAATCAAACCTCTTACGTTAAAGGAAGTTGCGACCGAGATAAATGTGCATGAATCTACGGTCAGTCGAGCAGTCAACGGGAAATATTTGGAAACAGATTTCGGTGTATTTGAGTTAAAGAAATTTTTCACTGCAAGAATCCCTACTAACGGTGCAGAACAGACAGAAGATCTTTCAGCAGATACTGCGAAGAAAAAATTGCAGGAATTAGTTGATCAAGAAGACAAAAGCAAGCCGTTGTCGGACCAGAAATTGGTTGAATTGCTGAAAAAAGATGAGATAGCGATCTCAAGACGAACAGTAGCAAAATACCGTGATTTATTAGGAATCCCGAGTTCATCAAAAAGAAAACGTTATGATCATTAATCATCCAAAAGATCAGAAAAAGTATTTTACTTTTTCTGATCTTTTTAGTTGAAAAACGAAAGCAAAACTGTTAGACTAACAGTCGTGAGGTTGAGATTTCCCTTTATTGATGTGAAATTCGAAAAGTTAATTTCTTTTTTTTATCGTATATGGGTCGTTTTAAGTCTACATTGGACGTAAAGTGTCCAACTAAGGAGATCGCTATGCTAGATGAAATAAAAATGATTGAATCTGTTGCACCAGATATTATCGAAGTGTTGCAAGAACGCTATAAAATTTTACGAAATATCTATTGGATGCAGCCGATTGGACGTCGAAGTTTATCGGAAAGTATGGGGATAACAGAACGAGTATTGCGAACAGAAACAGACCTTTTGAAAAATCTGAATTTGATCGATACCTCAAAAAGCGGAATGACGCTGACAACTAAGGGTGAAGAAGTTTATCAAAGTCTTGAAAACTTCATGGATCAGCTTTTAGGTACGCATCAAACCGAACAACAGTTGGCAGAATATTTTGGTAATCAGCGCTGTATCGTTGTTTCAGGAAACAGCGAAGAGCAAAACAAAGTGGCTGATGCATTCGGCGAAGCGCTGAGTGAAGCCTTAGACCGACTGCTTCCGGAAGGCGAGAATATCATCGCTGTGATGGGAGGAACCACCATGGCAGTTGTAGCAGAACAGTTGTCTAATCTGGAAAATAAAAAACGGCATAACCTATTTGTCCCTGCAAGAGGCGGGATCGGTGAAGCGATAACTGTACAGGCAAATTCTGTCAGTGCAAGAATGGCTGCTAAAGCAAACGGAAACCACCGTGCACTTTATGTTCCGGAACAATTAAGTCTGGCAACTTACAATTCTTTACTCAATGAGCCGTCTATCCAAGAAGTCTTAAACTTGATTAGTGAGGCGAATTGTGTTATTCATAGTATTGGGCGTGCATTACACATGGCAGCACGTCGAAAGATGACTGAAAAAGAATTAGTCATGCTGAAACAAGCAAATGCTGTAGCGGAATCCTTTGGCTACTTTTTCAATGAAAAAGGCGAAGTCGTTTATAAGGTCCCTAGAATCGGCATAGAATTGCAAGATTTGGCGAAAGTCCCGATCATCATGGCGATAGCGGGCGGAAAATCAAAAGCCAAAGCAATTCGAGCTTATATGAAAAATGCACCAAAACAAACGTGGCTCATTACTGATGAAGCTGCTGCAAACGAGATTTTAAAAGGGGTAACCCTTTAAAATAAATATTTTTTTGATTTTCATAAGGAGGAAATCTTAAATGACAGTTAAAGTAGGTATTAATGGTTTTGGACGTATTGGACGTCTAGCATTCCGTCGTATCCAAGATGTAGATGGAATCGAAGTAGTAGCAATCAACGACTTGACAGATGCTAAAATGTTGGCACACTTGTTAAAATACGACACAACTCAAGGACGTTTCAACGGAACAGTTGAAGTTCATGAAGGTTCATTCAACGTAAACGGAAAAGAAGTTAAAGTATTAGCTAACCGCAATCCAGAAGAATTACCATGGGGCGAACTAGGCGTAGATATCGTTCTAGAATGTACTGGTTTCTTCACTTCTAAATCAGCAGCTGAAAAACATTTAACAGCTGGTGCTAAACGCGTTGTTATCTCTGCTCCTGGCGGAAACGATGTTCCAACAATCGTTTATAACACAAACCACGAAACATTAACTGGTAAAGAAACAGTTATCTCAGGTGCTTCATGTACAACTAACTGTTTAGCTCCTATGGCTAAAACATTGAACGACAAATTTGGTGTTGTTGAAGGATTAATGACAACTATCCACGCTTACACAGGTGACCAAATGACTCTAGACGGACCTCATCCTAAAGGTGACTTCCGCCGTGCACGCGCTGCTGCTGCAAACATCGTTCCTAACTCAACAGGTGCTGCTAAAGCTATCGGTTTAGTAATCCCTGAATTGAACGGTAAATTAGACGGAGCTGCTCAACGTGTTCCTGTACCAACAGGTTCATTAACAGAATTAGTAACAGTTCTTGAAAAAGAAGTAACTGTTGACGAAATCAACGCAGCAATGAAAGAAGCTTCAAACGAATCTTACGGATACAATACAGACGAAATCGTTTCTTCAGATATCGTTGGTATGACTTACGGTTCATTATTTGATGCTACACAAACTAAAGTAATGACAGTTGGCGACAAACAATTAGTTAAAACTGTTGCTTGGTACGACAACGAAATGTCATACACTGCACAATTAGTACGTACTTTAGAATACTTCGCTAACTTATAAGATAGACAAACGTACAAGTGTAAATGATAGACATGTACATTTAAAAGCGGGGAAGCAATCGCGCTTCTTCCGCTTTTTTTGATAATAAGTTTATTCAGGAGGAAATAAAATGGCTAAGAAAACAGTGAAAGATATCGATTTAAAAGACAAAAAAGTTCTTGTCCGTGTTGACTTCAATGTTCCTTTGAAAGACGGCGTGATCACTGACGATACTCGTATCAAAGCAGCATTGCCAACAATCAACTACGTTTTAGAACAAGGCGGAAAAGCAATCCTTTTCTCTCACCTTGGACGTGTAAAAACAGAAGAAGATAAAGAAGGAAAATCTTTAGCTCCAGTTGCAAAACGTCTAGGCGAATTATTAGGTAAAGAAGTAACATTCGTACCTGAAACTCGCGGAGAACAATTAGAAGAAGCAATCCGCAACATGAAAGATGGCGACGTTGTCGTATTTGAAAACACACGTTTTGAAGATGTTGACGGTAAAAAAGAAAGCAAAAACGATACAGAGCTAGGTAAATACTGGGCTTCATTAGGTGATGTATTTGTTAACGATGCTTTCGGTACAGCTCACCGTGCGCATGCTTCTAACGTAGGTATCGCTTCAACTGGTATCCCAACAGTTGCTGGATTCTTGATGGAAAAAGAAATCAAGTTCATCGGTGAAGCAGTAGAAGAACCAAAACGCCCAATGATCGCAATCCTTGGTGGCGCAAAAGTTTCTGATAAAATCGGCGTAATCGAAAACTTGATTCCTAAAGCAGATAAAATCTTGATTGGTGGCGGAATGACTTACACATTCTACGAAGCAAAAGGAATCAAGATCGGTAACTCTCTAGTAGAAGCTGACAAAGTAGCACTAGCAAAAGAATTGATCGAAAAAGCAGGCGACAAACTTGTCTTGCCAATCGACAATGTCTGTGCACCAGAATTTTCAAATGATGTAGAAACACAAGTAATCGAAGGAGACATTCCTGACGGTTTGATGGCTTTAGACATCGGCCCAGCATCAGTAAAATTATTTGCTGATACATTACAAGGTGCAAAAACAGTTGTTTGGAACGGACCTATGGGTGTATTTGAAATGAGTAACTTTGCTAAAGGTACAATCGGTGTTTGTGAAGCAATCGCTAACTTAGAAGGCGCAACAACAATCATCGGTGGCGGAGACTCAGCTGCAGCAGCAGAACAATTAGGTTTTGCTGACAAATTCACACACATCTCAACAGGTGGCGGCGCAAGCTTGGAATTGCTTGAAGGTAAAGAATTACCAGGACTAGCAGCAATCAACGATAAATAAACAGCCAAGTTTGCTCTATTCTGACGAGTAATCGATCAAAAGGTGAAGGGAGTTTTCATGACTCCCTAGCCATTTTTCAATAAATTAAGGAGTGTGTTCCTCAATGCGTAAACCTATTATCGCAGGTAACTGGAAAATGAACAAAACTGCATCAGAAGCAAAAGAATTTGCTGAAGCAGTAAAAAACAAAATCCCTTCAAATGACAAGGTTGATTCAGTCATCGGATCTCCTGCATTATTCTTACAAGAATTAATGACATCAGCTGAAGGTACAGAACTAAAAATCTCAGCACAAAACTGCTACTGGGAAAACTCAGGCGCGTTCACTGGTGAAACTTCACCAGCAGCTCTTGCTGATCTAGGTGTTCACTATGTGATCATCGGACATTCAGAACGTCGTGAATATTTCCATGAAACAGACGAAGACATCAATAAAAAAGCAAAAGCTATCTTTGCAAACGGCATGACACCAATCTTATGCTGTGGCGAATCTTTAGAAACATATGAAGCAGGCAAAACTGCTGAATGGATCGAAGGACAAATTACAGCTGGTTTAGCTGATCTTTCAGCTGAGCAAGTGTCAAACATGGTGATTGCTTATGAACCAATCTGGGCAATCGGTACTGGTAAATCAGCTGACGCACAAATCGCTGACGAAATTTGTGGTGTTGTACGTCAAACAGTTGAAAAACTTTATGGAAAAGAAGTATCAGAAGCTGTTCGTATCCAATACGGCGGTTCTGTAAAACCAGAAAATATTGCTGAATACATGGCAAAAGAAAATGTTGACGGTGCTTTAGTCGGCGGCGCAAGCTTGCAAGCAGATTCATTCTTGTCATTGTTAGACGCTGTAAAATAATTGGTGAAAATTTGCGAAAAATGCAAGAAATGTTTGCACTAATGAGCAAAATTAACTAAAATCGTATATGAGGGAAATCCCTTAGGAAAAAACAAACTCAAAGGAGAGACAAAACATGTCAATTATTACTGATGTTTACGCTCGCGAGATCTTAGACTCACGTGGTAACCCAACAATCGAAGTAGAAGTATACACAGAAAGCGGAGCTTTTGGCCGCGGAATGGTTCCTTCAGGTGCTTCAACTGGTGAATACGAAGCAGTTGAATTACGTGACGGAGACAAAGCTCGTTATGGCGGTAAAGGTGTAACTAAAGCTGTCGACAACGTAAACAACATCATTGCTGAAGCAATCATTGGCTACGATGTTCGTGACCAAATGGCTATCGACAAAGCTATGATCGCTTTAGACGGAACTCCTAACAAAGGTAAATTAGGTGCGAACGCTATTTTAGGTGTTTCTATCGCTGTTGCACGTGCAGCTGCTGACTACCTAGAAGTACCTTTATACCACTACCTAGGCGGATTCAACACGAAAGTATTGCCAACACCAATGATGAACATCATCAACGGCGGATCACATGCTGATAACTCAATCGACTTCCAAGAGTTCATGATCATGCCTGTTGGCGCTCCAACATTCAAAGAAGCTCTACGTATGGGTGCTGAAGTATTCCACGCATTAGCTTCAATCTTGAAAGCTCGCGGATTAGCAACTTCTGTTGGTGACGAAGGTGGATTTGCTCCAAACCTTGGTTCAAACGAAGAAGGGTTCGAAGTAATCATCGAAGCAATCGAAAAAGCTGGCTATGTACCTGGTAAAGACGTTGTTCTTGCTATGGATGCTGCTTCTTCAGAATTCTACGACAAAGAAAAAGGCGTTTACGTACTAGCTGACTCAGGCGAAGGCGAAAAAACAACTGACGAAATGATCAAATTCTACGAAGAATTAGTTTCTAAATATCCAATCATCTCAATCGAAGACGGATTAGACGAAAACGACTGGGACGGATTCAAGAAATTAACTGACGTATTAGGCGACAAAGTTCAATTAGTTGGTGACGACTTGTTCGTAACAAACACTCAAAAATTATCTGAAGGTATCGAAAAAGGAATTGCTAACTCAATCCTTATCAAAGTGAACCAAATCGGTACATTAACAGAAACTTTCGAAGCTATCGAAATGGCTAAAGAAGCTGGCTACACAGCAGTTGTATCTCACCGTTCTGGTGAAACAGAAGATTCAACAATCTCTGATATCGCTGTTGCAACAAACGCTGGTCAAATCAAAACAGGTTCTCTATCACGTACTGACCGTATTGCTAAATACAATCAATTACTACGTATCGAAGACCAACTTGGTGAAGTTGCAGAATACAAAGGTTTGAAATCTTTCTACAACTTGAAAAACAAATAATTCTTTTCTAATGAAGATACATGATCGACCTATTGAAAGATAGACGAGCATGATCACTTAGTTAAGTAATCAGACTCTCTACCTGCTGATTTCAGCAAGTAGAGAGTTTTTTTGTTGTGAAAATCATTTGATGAATAAATCTCTTTTTTTAAGAACAGAAAAATCGGGAGAGTACATAAATTATTATAATAACAACTGTTTATTTATATGTATCATATAAACCCTATTATATAAATATCCATATTTATTAAAAATAACTCATAATTTTATTTTTGTAACTGGCTTCTGTATATAATATTTACAAATATCGATACGAGACAATAGTATCCAAAAAAATCAGTTATCAAGAGATAACATCGTATAGGACCTTTTAAGGATAGAACAATAAGAGAGGAGGAAGCAGTCTTCGTTTCATTCATATCCTTTTACGCTCGGATAGGATGATTCTCTTCAAAAAGGGGATGGCAATCTTCCTCTTTCGATAAAAATCATTTGAACAGGGAGACAGAAAAATGAAAAAATTTTAGATAATTACGATGGTAAAAATTATAAATATGGGATAACTACAAATATTTTTGGGATGGATCCGACTTACTGTTCTAAAATCGTCTGGCAAGCTTATTGGTATGCTTCAGCTGCTGTGCAAGTAGGAGGAATGTATCAGCCGCTTATTGCTTTGCCATACGATCTTCCTGATTATTTTGATGAAAGAGCGATCCATATCTTAACATGGGAGAATTGATGATGAGAAGGAGGATTTCTAAAAAAAGAAATTACTGTTCTAAGATTTTTATTTCGATAGTTTTACTGTTAGGTGGTACATGGCTCTATCAATTTCCAATCAAGAAACATATAGCTACACGAGCACTGTATCAATTATTAGAGGAGGAATACCAATTAACCGATTATGATATTTTTATTTCAAGAGTGGTGAAGGATACGAAAAGTGGTAGAGGCGGTGTCAGTATTTTTTTCATGGTAAGGAATAGTGTGTATGAATATGAGTATGACTACTCTCTTGAAGAAAATAATTGGCTACGTGGTTATTACGTAAGGAGGGGTAATTATAGATCATGTGATACTCTTATTTTCAATGATGAGGAATAAAATGATTTGACTACAGAAGAACAGTTCAACAAAGTAGCTTCTCTTGTTTTTTTACTTGGTTGGATTTACTAGCGTAGAGGCAAGAATTGGAACGCCATTTACTTGGAAAAGGGGAATGTGACGCTGCTTTTGTCACGCCCTTTTTTTCTGTGGCCTCTCTTATTTGAAAATCTAGGCGTACTCCAATACAATAAAAAGAAACGGCAAAGGAGAAGATTAGATGAAAAAAGAAGAAAAAATTGCGATTTTACAAGAGATCATCCGAATAAAATCAGTGAATGGAAATGAAGGCGAAGTAGCAGCTTATTTGAATAAGCTTTTGGAAAAACATGGCATAATAGGAGAAATCGTTTCTTATAGTAATGGTAGAGATAATCTGATTGCTCAATTCCAAAAAGGGCAATCAGGAAAAGTGTTAGGCCTATCTGGACATATGGATGTCGTGGCGGCGGGGAATGAATCGTCTTGGACCTATGCGCCCTTTGCAGCAGAAATCCATGGGAATCGTTTGTACGGACGTGGTGCTACAGATATGAAGAGTGGCTTGGCGGCAATGGTGATTGCCATGATCGAGCTCAAAGAGTCAGGAAAACCATTTAACGGAACAGTCAAATTATTAGCCACTGTCGGAGAAGAAGTGGGTGAATTAGGTGGGGAACAGCTCACGAAAGCAGGCTATGTGGATGACTTAGATGCCTTGATCATCGGAGAGCCAACTAATTACAGTTTGATGTACACACACATGGGATCAATCAACTATACGGTCATCTCGCACGGAAAAGAAGCGCATAGCTCTATGCCAGACCAAGGCTATAATGCGATCAATCATCTAAATGAATTTATTACGAAAGCAAATGCTGAAATGAATCACCTCGCTGAAACAATCGAGAATCCCGTCTTAGGAAAAACAATCCATAATGTCACGTTGATCAGCGGCGGAAATCAAGTAAACAGCATTCCGAGCCACGCGCAGCTTCAAGGGAATATCCGATCGATTCCTGAATATCCAAATGATAAAATCATTACATTACTGCAATCAATCGTCAAGGAATTGAATCAAGAGACAGACTACCATTTGGAATTGACGATCGATTACAACAAAATACCTGTCAAAGCTGATCCAGATTCTCCTTTGATTCATTGCATTCAGCAACAATTCAGTCAGCCATTACCTTTAGTTGGAGCGGCAGCAACCACAGATGCAGCCGAATTTACGAAAGCTGACCACTCCTTCGACTTTGTCGTCTTTGGACCTGGTGTCGTTACTTTGCCTCATCAAGTAGATGAGTATGTCGAGCTCGATAATTATTTAGATATGATCGAAAAATATCAAGCTATTATTTTATCCTACTTAGCGTAAGTTTTTTTTATAGATGAAAAACAGAGCCAGATGAGCAACTTTTTGCTCATTTGGCTCTGTTTGTTCATCCTATTTTTCTCTTGGAATATATCAAGCGCTGCGGCAACATAGTGATGACTAATGAGACAACGACGATAGACAGCAGACGGTCAAGGTAGTCTGTGCCCGCCTGTACCAAGATCACACTGATGGTTTGATCGAAACCTAACCCATGTAATAATTGGACGATCATGCTAGATCCTGAGGAAGTGATTCCGCCAAATAACTGAACGGTAATGATCGAAGAGACGATCGTTCCAGGTACCGACAAAATCAAAGCGAGTAATAAAAGTTTCAAACGTTTTTTGTCTTTGTCGAGATACCTTGGTAAAATCAATCCAGCCAACAAACCTGTGAGGATTTGGATCGGTGAATAATACAGTGAAAAAATATCTGTAGTCACCCCGCTTAATACACCGCTGGATAGTCCTGTCAACATTCCTGGTATGGGACCAAGCAACGCGCCAGCAAAAATCGTTCCAATAGAGTCTAGATAGATTGGCAAACGAAGCCATAAAGCAATCGTTCCTCCAACATAATTGATCCCAATACACAAAGCCATCATTGTAAGTACGCGAGTTGCCATCTTGTTTTTATTCATTTTGTTAGCCCATCTTTAACCTTTCCAAATCTTTCATAATCGTTTCTTCTTGTGCATTTAAAAGAACGGTTAAAAACTTTTGGAAAAAAAGACGAGTATCTACTTTTGTCATAATTTTACTGTTAGCAGGTTTCTGCCAAAATTCATAACGATCAACCAATGTTTGCCCGCGACTTATTCCTTGAGTTTCTACAGCAGTGAAGCTTTTAAAGCCTTCACAGATGGACTCATCGATAAAATAAGCAACAGCTACCGGATCATTGATGACACATCCCAAGATTCTTTCTTGTTTCCAGTGGAAGTCAAAATAAAAACGAGTGATCGCTTTTAGATACTCTCCCTCTTCAGGATTCATTTGGCAGCAATATTCAAGGATAGTTGGTGTCAAGACGATTTCTCTTGTCACATCTAACCCAACCATTTCTATCGGTTGTTTGAGCTTCTCGAATACATAAGAAGCTGCTTCAGGATCACACCAGTAATTGTATTCAGCAACTGGTGAACAGTTACCATGGCTTTTGTAAGTTCCGCCCATTGAGACAAAACGATCCATATGTTTCCCAACAGTTGGGTTGATTTTCAAAGCAGAAGCGATATTGGTCAAAGGACCCAAAGCAATGACTGATGTATCTGTTTTTTCTTTGAAATAATCAGCCAGAAAATCAACTGCATGGAGCGGTTCTGCCTGTTTTGCTAAGACCATCGGGAAATTTGTTTCCCCTAATCCATCCATTCCATGAGTGTCTTGCGCACTAATGAAAGGTTGCTTCAAAGGTTTTTCCATTCCTTGATAAACAGGGATATCTAAACGATCACAGCGTTCCAAACATTTCAGCACATTCTGCGTACCGATATCTACAGGGACATTCCCGCAAACGACGGTAATAGCAACTACTTCGATATCAGGGGATTTGACAGCTAGTGATAAAGCTAAAGTGTCGTCGATCCCTGGATCGCAATCAATAATTACTTTTCGCATTATTTCCAATCTCCTTTCTTTAGAGATACTTAGTTTTTTATTCTGGGAAGTTTCCGAACCAGTCCAAGACGAGCGTCTTGTTTATAATGCACGAAATTAGTATACTGGCTTTTATTATGAATGTAAATGCTCTCTTACAAGTAAATCTATTGAGAAGAACTTTAAGTAAATGATACAATGAAAAAGAAATGGAATTTACGTGTGCCGAAGAAAAAGAATCCTATTGATCGGTATATTGTATAATAAATAGATTATAGTTTGGCAGAAAGCGGCGGGTGTACGATGGTTATTTTTTATTTCATTCTTATTCTGATAATTATAGGAATCAGTTACCATTTTCTTTCTTATTTTTATGCAAAGAAATTAGTAAGAGCGGGAGTACAGAGAGGCTATGACTGGTATGAAGACACTGGACACCGCTTGATGGATCCTGCTGCAGTCACGTCAGTAGAAAAAAAGCGGCAAAAATTAGAAGAAGAATGTGAAAGCTTCTGGGAACAAGGAATACCGAAAACGATCAAAAGTTATGACGGGTTGAAACTAGCTGGACAGATGTTCATCCAACCAACTCAGCAGAATAAATGGGTCATTTGTGTACATGATTATCGAAGTACAGGGAAAAGAGATATGTCTCATATAGGTAAAAGATATGCAGAGAAAGGATTCAACGTTCTTATACCCGATTTACGTGCGCATGGAGAAAGTGAAGGAGAAATCATCGGAATGGGATGGCTAGACCGGCTAGATTTAATTGCATGGATCCAACTCATCTTAGATGAACAACCAGATGCATCCATTATTTTGCACGGGGGTTCGATGGGCGCTTCTACGATTATGATGGCAAGTGGTGAAAAGCTTCCATCTGCAGTCAAAGGATTTATCTTAGACAGCGGATATGTTTCTGTTTATGCGGAATTTCGGTACATGTTAAGTAAAATCACGGTCTTTCCTAAAAAAATGATCATGAGATATGCGAATCACTATGCTCAGAAATACGCAGGTTATTCTTTAAAGCAAGCATCAGCTACAAGACAGCTTGGTAGTAACCATTTGCCTTTGTTAGTCATCCATGGTGAAAGAGATCATTTTGTTCCTACAGAAGCAGCATACACGATTCAAAACGCTACGGCAGGGGATAAAGCATTACTGCTTGTTCCAGAAGCAGAACATTTGGAAGCATCGATGAAAGATCCGAAAACCTATTGGACAGTGATTTTTTCATTTATTGAACAAAGAATAACGATGGATTGATTTTCTCTTCCTTTTTGTAAGCAATCCGAGGATAAATAATTGTTTATAGACCAGGAGACTGTTAAAATAAGGTAGGAATAAAAAAATATCAGTTATTTGAGGAGTGCGGCATATGGAAATCAAAGAGGAAAAAAATCGTCTTGCTTTATTCAATGATGAGCAACAAGAAATCGGAGAAATGACATGGTCGGATGCGGGGCCAGACATCATGATCATTGACCATACATTTGTCGATCCAGCATATCGTGGTCAAAAATTAGCTGAAAAGCTAGTGTATACTGGAGTAGAACTAGCAAGACGAGAAGGGAAAAAGATCATCCCTTTATGCCCTTACGCAAAAAAAGAGTTTGAGAAGAAACCAGAATATCACGACGTCTTACGCCAATCATAATAATAACAGCTGAAAGTTTTGCACTTTCAGCTGTTTTTCCATTTATATAGAGTTGTCACGGAGTTTTATCTATGATAAAGTTAAAGAGACGATATCTTTTGGGAAGGAGGCTGCTATATGTATAATTTAATTTTGGGAATCGTGATCGTTTTATCGATTGTTATGGTCATTGCGATTATGATGCAGCCAAGCAAGCAAAATAGTGCAGCGAGTGCATTTACCGGCGGTGCGGATCAACTATTCGGCAAACAAAAAGCTCGCGGCTTTGAAGCTGTCATGCAACGATCAACTGCAGTCATGGGAGCTGTCTGGATGATCTTATTATTTGTCCTAGCATTTTTATCTTCGAAGTAGTCGAATAAGCCTCTCGCACAACGGCGGGCGGCTTTTTTTATTGCAAAGAGAACGCTTAAGAAGAAGTTATGAAAGAAACTATGGTAAAATGAGGCGAAAGAGGTGAAACGAGTGAAACAATTACCAAAACCCCTTTATGCAAAACATGGAAAACGAGCAGTTTTGCTGCTTCATGCGTACTCAGGAAGTCCAAATGATGTCCGGATGCTCGCACGGTTTTTAGAAAAAGCAGATTATACAGTCTATGCGCCGCTATTTAAAGGACATGGAACGATGGAGCCATATGATATCTTGCAAGAAAAAGCAGAAAGCTGGTGGGCAGATACTAAAAAAGCCATCCATTTTTTACAGTCTGAACAGTTTTCTGATATTGCCGTATTGGGATTATCGATGGGTGGCATCTTTGCTGTACGAGCACTAGAAGAAGAATCAGTAATTGGCGGCGGTTTTTTCTGTTCGCCCCTGTCTCCTGTAGAAACAAACGTGCCTGAAAATTTTGAAAAATATGTACGTCAAGTGCTGAAGATAGCAGGCAAATCAGAAAAAGAAATCAATGAAAAAGCTGTGTCTTACCGCTCGTTAGCTGAACATCAATTAATGGATATACAAGACCAAGCAGCAATCGCAGAAAGTAGACTATCAGATATCCAACAGCCGATATTTTTAGCTCAAGCTGGGAAAGATGAAATGATTGACCCAAATGGTGTATTTGAAACGGCACGCAAATTGAGCCGCCAACGGGTGACACTTCAATGGTATCCTGAAAGCGGTCATGTGATTACAGTTGGCACAGCAAGACGCGAATTAGAAAAAGACGTGTTGGAATTTTTAGAAAAATTACCTTGGAATGAGGAATAAATATGACAAAAGAAACAATAAAAGAGAAAATTCTCTTTTTCATGGAAAGCAGTCGCAAACGTAGTTTTTCTATGGAAGAAATCGCTGAAGGTCTAGGCTTTCAAAAAAGCGATGATTTTAAATTACTAGTACAAACGATTGCTCAAATGGAAAGAGAACAGAGTATCGTTTTCAATAAAAAAGGAAAAGTGAAACTTCCTTTAAAACCAATCTTGGTCGAAGGAACATTTCGGGCAAATGAACGAGGATTTGGATTTGTAACTATTGATCCCGAAGAAGATGACATCTATATCCCGAAAGAAGCGACTGGCTTTGCAATGGATGGGGATACCGTAGCAATTGATATCATGAAGCGAGCAAATACAGATATGGATCGCGGAGCAGAGGGAAAAGTAGTGGAGATTCGAGACCGAGCGACTACTCAGTTAGCCGGAGAATTTGTTGCTTATTCAGACGAAGAGATACAGGAAACGGATCTTTATGGTGTGGTCATCCCGAAAGATAGAAAGCTTAACCAATTCAAAGTGTATGCAGCGGCAGAGGGAGTTCGTCCAGTTGACGGAAGTATTGTACTGATCGAACTGACCCATTACCCTGAAAAAGGGTATGCGACTAGTTTAGAAGGGATAATCAAGCAAGTGATTGGTCATAAGAATGACCCTGGCATGGATATCCTCTCGATTGTCGTGGCTAACGGTATCCCTACAAAATTTCCTGATGATGTGTTGTCTGAGGCAGATGAAGTTCCAGACCAGATCAGCGAAAAGGATATTGTTGGACGCAGAGATTTAAGAGATCAGCTCATCGTTACGATTGATGGAGAAGATGCAAAAGATCTAGATGATGCAGTGACGGTCAAAAAATTAGAAAGTGGTAATTATTTTCTTGGAGTACACATTGCAGATGTATCTTACTATGTGACGCAAGGCAGTCAACTGGACAGAGAAGCATACGAAAGAGGAACAAGTGTCTATTTAACCGATCGAGTGATTCCGATGATCCCACAACGTTTATCCAATGGTATCTGTTCATTGAATCCCCATGTTCCACGACTCACCATGAGTTGTGAAATGGAGATCGATCCAAATGGACAAGTTGTCTCTCATGAGATTTTTCCAAGTGTGATCCAAACAACAGAACGGATGACCTACACAGCTGTCAATCAAATCTTAGAAGATCAAGATGAAGAAACGATGCAACGCTATGCTCAGCTCGTGCCTATGTTCCAAGAAATGGGTGAGTTGCATCGAATCCTTGAAACGATGCGAATCAAACGTGGAGCGATTTCTTTTGAGGATCGTGAAGCGAAGATCCTTGTTGATGCTGAAGGACACCCAAATGACATCCAGCTAAGAAGCAGAGGGATTGGTGAACGCTTGATCGAATCCTTTATGCTTGCCGCCAACGAAACGGTAGCTGAACATTATAATAAATTAAATCTTCCGTTTATTTATCGAATCCATGAACAGCCAAAAGAAGAAAAAATGCAGCGCTTCTTTGATTTTGCTTCAGCTTTGGGCATTCTGGTACGAGGAACGAAAGGAACGATCACACCGAAAGATTTACAGCATGTGATCGAAGGAGTAGAAGATAAACCAGAAGCTGCAGTTATCAATACTATGCTGCTAAGAAGTATGCAACAAGCACGCTATTCAGAAGACAATTTTGGGCATTATGGCTTAGCAGCAGATTACTACACACATTTTACATCTCCTATTCGACGCTATCCCGATCTGATCGTCCATCGGCTGATCCGTTCCTATAGCCAAGATAAAAGTGAAAGCAATCAAAGTTTATGGGCTGAGGAACTTCCTGAAATCGCAGATCATAGTTCTAAGATGGAGCGTCGCGCAGTAGAAACAGAACGTGAAGTAGATGCGATGAAGAAAGCAGAATTCATGATGGACAAAGTGGGAGAAGAATTCGACGGGATCATCAGCTCTGTTGTGAAATTCGGACTGTTTATCGAACTGCCGAATACAGTAGAAGGATTGATCCATATCAATGAATTGAAACAAGACTACTTCCATTTTATTGAAAATCATTTAGCGCTTGTAGGTGAAAGAACCGGTCTGACTTTTAAAATCGGACAAAAAGTGCGCGTAAAAGTAGTCAAAGCTGATCCAGATGAACGAGCAGTAGATTTTGAACTCGTTTCCGCAGAAGAGGTCACTGCGTTGGAACGTCCAAAAGCACGCAATGGAAAATCTGGAAAACGAGAAGGAAAACAAGCAGGCAAACGCTCAGAAAAAAATGGCAAGAAGAACAAACGATATAGTGATAGTAAGCAAACGTTCGGTAAGAAAAAAGGGAAAAAGCCATTTTATAAAGGTGTCAAAAAGAAGAAAAAGAAAAAATAAAATGAGTTGGAGGAAACAGCTATGCCAAAAGGCGAGGGAAAACTAATTGCACAAAACAAGAAAGCTCGCCATGATTATTCGATCATCGACACGATGGAAGCAGGGATGGTCTTGCAAGGAACGGAGATCAAGTCGATACGAAACAGCCGGATCAATCTGAAAGATGGATTTATTCGTGTTCGCAACGGGGAAGCTTTCTTGCATAATGTTCATATCAGTCCTTATGAACAAGGAAATATTTTTAATCATGATCCGTTGCGCACGAGAAAACTATTATTGCATAAGAAACAAATCGTTCGTCTTGAAAACGAATTGAAAAACACGGGAATCACTGTTGTTCCTTTAAAAGTCTATATTCGTAACGGCTATGCCAAGGTATTGATTGGTCTGGCAAAAGGGAAAAAATCGTATGATAAACGGGAAGATTTGAAACGAAAAGATATCGATCGACAAATTGATCGAACATTAAAAAATTTCTCTAGATAATTTCATTATCCTTTTTCGCATATTCGGTGCTTTTGCTTTTACTTAATGATAAAATTTGTTAGCATTTAATCTGATAAAACATGATTATCACAGGTTTTTTCTTAGATCAGGAGCACCGTGCATGGGGAAAAATTCGCTTCGTTTTTGACTGAAATAAAAAAGTGTCTAATTTTCATGAAAATGTTTTGAATTTTCTGTTTCATGGTGGTATGATACCGTGTGGTTAGAAACCGATTGGAAAAAACCAGATACGCACATGAATTGATTTTATGTGAATTTCGGGGAAAAGAGGTGAAATGGATTGGATGAACGCTCGCTAACGTTCCACATTGGACCAATTTGGTTTGATGGTACAGTTTGTATAATGGTGTTACTGACCTGTTTGATTGTTTTCTTCTTAACTTACTTTTTTACAAGAAATCTTAAGTTGAAACCAACAGGCAAACAAAATGCGATAGAATGGGTCATTGATTTTAGTCGAGGAATCGTAACAGATAATCTGCCTAGAAAAGAATTGAGCAATTTCCATTTGTTGGCATTTACATTGTTTTTATTTGTTTTTGTTGCAAACAACATCGGTTTAGTAACAAAAATCGTCTTACCTAACGAAACAACACTTTGGAAAAGCCCGACAGCAGACCCGTTTGTTACTTTAACTTTGGCATTTATAATGATCTTACTTACTCACTTATTCGGGGTGAAAAAGTTAGGCTTCAAAGGATATTTCGTAAATTCGTTCTTGAAACCCTATAGTTTTATGTTTCCGATGAAACTAATTGAAGAATTTACAAACTTATTAACACTTGCTTTACGTCTTTATGGGAATATTTATGCGGGGGAAGTTTTGCTAACCTTGATTGCAAAAATGATGACAAGCTTAGGCTGGTTCTCATTACCATTAGCAATTCCATTAGAGATGGTCTGGATCGCGTTCTCCTTGTTTATTGGGAGCATCCAAGCATTTGTCTTTGTTACTTTGTCAATGGTTTATATGAGCCATAAGATTGAAGTAGAAGAATAATACTCGGTTAAAAAACAAACTACTATTTATCTATTTTAGGAGGAAAACAATTATGAATTATATCGCAGCAGCAATCGCAATCATGGGAGCAGCAATCGGAGCCGGTTATGGTAACGGTCAAGTTATCTCTAAAACAATCGAATCAATGGCTCGCCAACCTGAAATGTCTGGTCAATTCCGTACAACAATGTTTATCGGGGTAGCTCTAGTTGAAGCTGTTCCTATCTTAGGGGTAGTTATCGCCTTGATTCTAGTTTTTGCCGTTTAATTGAATCAGTATTAAGGCAGAAACAACATCGTTTGTTACTGCTTTTTTACATGGAAACTAGAAATACTCCAAAGAAAGGAAGGCTCGCCTATGCTGAATCAATTGGCAATTGCAGAAGTTGGCAATGCGATGTTAGGTAATATCATCGTTGTCAGCGGCTCATTTTTGATACTACTGGCTCTCTTGAAGCACTTTGCTTGGGGACCAATCAGCGATATTTTGAAAAAACGTGAAGACAAGATCGCCAATGATTTAGATTCTGCAGAACAATCTCGCATCAACTCAGCGAAAATGGAACAAGAACGCGAACAACAATTGTTAGCCTCTCGTTCTGATGCAGCTGATATCATCAAAAATGCGAAAGAAAGTGGAGAATTAAGCCGCCAAAATATTTTGAAGGATGCTCAAGAAGAAGCAGCTCGTCTAAAAAGCAAAGCCCAAGCTGATATCACTGTAGAACGTGATTCAGCGCTGAACTCTGTAAAAGACGACGTTGCAGAACTCTCTCTTCAAATCGCGGAAAAAATCTTGAACAAAGAATTATCTCCAGAAATGCATGAATCATTAATCAATCAATACATTGAAGGTCTAGGTTCTTCAAATGAAACTAGATAAATATACAGTAGGAAGACGTTACGGGAAAGCTTTATTTGAACTGGCGATCGATTCAAATCAAGCAGAAGAAATCTATCAAGATCTCGTAAGTTTACGTCAAATCTATGAACAAGTACCTGGATTAGGGAATATGTTAAGTGATGTTCGTCTAGAACCTCATGAAAAACGAGAAATCATGGACAAGCTTGTCAGCGGTTATGATGGGATCGTTAAAAACTTTTTAGAAGTTGTTTATGAGTATAACCGAATGGATGACCTTTTGTTCATGATCGAAGAATATGAACGTCGATATGATGAACATCAAGGGTTACTATTGGGAAGTGTCACAACAGCAGTCCCACTTTCAGACGAACAACGAATACAATTAGAAAAGAATGTTGCAAAAACAATGGACTATCAATCAGTTGAATTAAAACAAATCGTTGATTCTTCTATTATTGGTGGCGCGATTGTTGAAGCCAACCATCGAGTAATCGACGGAAGCATTCGCACGCAATTAGAAAAAATGCGTAATCAATTAAACAGATAGTACAAAGAGGTAGGTGAATCGAATGGCCATCAAAGCAGAAGAAATTAGTGCCTTGATTAAAGAACAAATTGAAAATTATCAAAACGTGCTTTCAGTCGAAGAAATCGGTACCGTAACTTATGTAGGTGACGGGATCGCTCGTGCACATGGTTTAGAAAACGCGATGAGTGGTGAGTTGCTTGAATTTTCAAACGGCTCATACGGAATGGCGCAAAACTTAGAGTCAAATGATGTAGGTATCATTATCCTTGGCGATTTCGAGTCCATTCGTGAAGGAGATAAAGTAAAACGAACAGGTAAGATCATGGAAGTTCCAGTTGGAGAGGCCTTGATCGGTCGGGTAGTCAATCCGCTAGGTCAACCAATCGACGGACTAGGTGAAATCGTTACTGACAAAGCTCGTCCAGTAGAAGCGATGGCACCAGGCGTTATGCAACGTAAATCTGTTAACGAACCAATGCAAACAGGGCTAAAAGCGATTGACGCTCTTGTGCCAATCGGACGCGGACAACGTGAATTAGTCATCGGTGACCGTAAAACAGGGAAAACTTCTATTGCAATCGATACAATCATCAACCAAAAAGGTCAAGATATGATCTGTATCTATGTAGCAATCGGACAAAAAGATTCTACAGTTCGTACACAAGTTGAAACATTGAAAAAATATGGCGCAATGGATTACACAATCGTTGTGAATGCCGGTGCGTCTCAACCAGCACCATTGCTTTATATCGCACCATATGCTGGTACTGCAATGGGTGAAGAATTCATGTACAACGGTAAACATGTATTGATCATTTTTGATGATCTTTCAAAACAAGCTGTTGCTTATCGTGAACTTTCCTTGCTACTTCGCCGTCCACCAGGTCGTGAAGCTTATCCTGGGGATGTTTTCTACTTGCACTCACGTTTATTAGAACGTGCAGCAAAATTAAGTGATGATCTAGGCGGCGGTTCAATGACTGCTTTGCCATTTGTTGAAACGCAAGCTGGAGATATCTCTGCTTATATCCCAACAAACGTTATTTCAATCACTGACGGACAAATCTTCTTAGAAAGCGACTTGTTCTACGCAGGTACTCGTCCAGCGGTTGATGCCGGACTATCTGTCTCTCGTGTAGGGGGTTCTGCGCAAATCAAAGCAATGAAAAAAGTTGCTGGGACTTTACGTCTAGACTTAGCAAGTTATCGTGAATTAGAAGCATTTACACAATTCGGTTCTGATTTGGATGCGGCAACACAAGCAAAACTAAATCGTGGACGTCGTACAGTAGAAATCTTGAAACAAAAACTGCATGCACCGCTAGCTGTTGAAAAACAAGTAGTGATTTTGTATGCCTTGACACATGGATTCTTGGACAGTATCCCTGTAGACAGTATTTTAGACTTCGAACATGAATTATTCGAATATCTGGATACCAATCATTCAGATATTTTTGAAACAATCCGTACAACAAAAGATCTTCCAGAAGAAGAAACGTTGAACAGTGCGATTCAGGAATATAAAGACATGTTCTTAGCTACAAAAGGAAATAATTCCTCTACAGAAGATAAATTGAAATCCATTCAAAATGCATAGTGAGGTGAGATGAATGGGTGCTTCATTAAATGAAATCAAGACACGTATCGCTTCAACGAAAAAAACGAGCCAAATCACGCGGGCAATGCAGATGGTGTCTGCTTCTAAGTTGACAAAATCTGAAGCTTCTTCACAGAAGTTCCAGGTTTATGCAACAAAAGTAAGAGAAATCGTTACGCATTTGACTGCTACTCAGTTAAATGATATTGCCTCAGAAAATCCTAGAGGGGATATCAATTACAACAGCATGCTGCTCAGCCGTCCTGTGAAGAAAACCGGTTATATCGTCATCACTGCAGATGGCGGTCTGGTCGGTGGATATAACAGTTCGATATTGAAACAAACGATGTCTATTTTAGAAGAAGACCACCAATCACCCGATGATTACGTGATGATCGCAATTGGCGGAACTGGTGCAGACTTCTTTAAAGCACGCGGTATCAACCTAGCATATGAGCTGCGCAATTTATCTGATCAGCCAAGCTTTGATGAAGTCCGCAAAATCGTAAATATGGCAACAACTATGTACCAAAACGAAGTATTCGATGAATTATACGTATGTTATAACCATCATATCAATTCGCTAACTAGTCAGTTTCGTGTAGAAAAAATGCTGCCAATCTCAGACTTAGATCCAGAAGAAGCAACGACTTTCGAACAAGAATATATTTTTGAACCTTCAAAAGAAGAAATCTTGTCTCAGTTATTGCCTCAGTATGCTGAAAGTTTGATCTACGGTGCGATCGTTGACGCCAAAACAGCAGAACATGCTGCTGGTATGACAGCAATGAAAACAGCAACTGATAATGCTGCTAATATCATTGATGAGCTGACGATTTCTTATAACCGTGCAAGACAAGGGGCTATTACCCAAGAAATTACCGAAATTGTTGCCGGAGCTTCGGCACTAGAATAGTATTGAGATTGGAGGAAAAAAGATGAGTTCAGGCAAGATTGTTCAAGTAATCGGTCCCGTTGTCGACGTGGAATTTTCTTTAGACCAATCCTTACCAGATATCAACAACGCATTAGTTGTTTATAAAAATGACGAAAATAAATCAAAAGTTGTTCTTGAAGCAGCATTAGAATTAGGGGACGGAGTGATCCGGACCATTGCGATGGAATCAACAGATGGTTTACAAAGAGGAATGGAAGTCATTGATACAGGCAAAGCAATCTCTGTTCCTGTAGGTAAAGAAACATTAGGTCGCGTATTCAACGTACTAGGAGATACGATCGATTTAGAAACACCTTTCCCAGAAGATGCGGAAAGAAGCGAAATTCATAAAAAAGCACCAGCCTTTGACGAATTAAGTACAAGTACAGAAATTTTGGAAACAGGGATCAAAGTTATCGACTTGCTTGCCCCATATTTAAAAGGTGGGAAAGTTGGACTATTTGGTGGTGCCGGTGTTGGTAAAACCGTACTGATCCAAGAACTGATCCATAATATCGCCCAAGAACACGGTGGTATTTCTGTATTTACCGGTGTCGGTGAACGTACTCGTGAAGGTAATGACTTGTATTATGAAATGAAAGATTCAGGAGTTATCGAAAAGACAGCCATGGTGTTCGGTCAAATGAACGAACCACCAGGTGCACGTATGCGTGTTGCGTTAACTGGTTTGACGATCGCGGAATATTTCCGTGATGTAGAAGGCCAAGATGTACTGTTGTTTATCGACAATATTTTCCGTTTCACTCAAGCTGGATCTGAAGTATCAGCCTTGTTAGGACGGATGCCTTCTGCAGTTGGTTATCAACCAACATTGGCAACAGAAATGGGTCAATTGCAAGAACGTATCACATCTACGAAAAAAGGTTCGATTACATCGATCCAAGCCATCTATGTGCCAGCCGATGACTACACTGACCCGGCGCCGGCAACAGCATTCGCCCATTTGGATGCGACAACCAACTTGGAACGTAAATTAACAGAACAAGGGATTTATCCAGCGGTAGATCCATTGGCTTCTTCTTCAAGTGCTTTAGCACCTGAAATCGTGGGAGAAGAACACTATAAAGTAGCAACAGAAGTCCAACACGTATTGCAACGATATCGTGAATTACAAGATATTATTGCTATCTTAGGTATGGATGAATTATCCGATCAGGAAAAAGTGTTAGTTTCTCGTGCCCGCAGAGTCCAATTCTTCTTGTCACAAAACTTTAACGTGGCTGAACAATTTACTGGTCTTCCAGGTTCTTATGTTCCTGTAGAAGAAACAGTGAAAGGATTCCGCGAAATCTTGGAAGGCAAATACGATGATCTTCCTGAAGAAGCTTTCCGAAGTGTTGGCCGAATCGAAGACGTCGTAGAAAAAGCGAAAACACTAGGCTACTAGAAAGGGGTGCCCCATGGATCAATATTTAACAGTAAATGTGGTAACTCCTGCCGGTTTGGTCTATGATCACCATGCAGCTATCGTCGTCGCACGTACGACAGCTGGTGAGCTTGGGATTTTGCCTAAACATGCACCAATCATCGTTCCTTTGACGATTGATGAAGTTCGTGTAAAACGAACAGATTCAGATACCCATGTCGATTGGATTGCTGTGAATGGCGGAATCATGGAAGTGCGTGATAATGTTGTTTCAATCGTTGCTGATAGTGCGGAACGTGAACGGGATATCGATGTATCTCGTGCGGAACGTGCAAAACAACGTGCAGAACGCCAGATCGAAGAAGCAAAAGCAAAACAAGATACGAACGAATTGAAACGGGCAACTGTTGCGTTGCATCGAGCAATCAATCGTATTAAAGTATCTAAGCACTCATAACATGAGAAGCGGATGTTTATCCGTGAATCAGAAGTTGTGACAGAAGTGGTCAGCTTATTTCCGAAGAAGCTACTTCTGGAACACCCTGAATCAGAGGTCGTGAGCCTGCCATTTAGCTCCGAGTCACAAGGAACAAATTAAAAAACAGGTTCTTATGTTTGATGAATATTGTGACTTGTGACCGAGGAGTTGGCAGGAGAACACCGTTTATTTGGAATAAAGGACTGAGACAAGACTTTTGTCTCAGTCTCTTTTTTTGCATATTTTTTCCCTTATTTCCTAAAAATGTAAGGGTATTCCTCTATTTTTAAGTATACTTGTTTTTCCTTTTATACATTTTATGGTATTATCATTTTATTAGTTATTATAAAAACAACTGTTAGAAAGGACGTCATTATGCAAGTATACGGAATTGATGCGATACTTCGAATCGTGAGTCATTTGGCGTTTATCTACTTAGCCTTCTGGTCTTTACGTTCGTTACGCATTGAGACTTTTTTTAGACCAATGCATAATACGCAAATTAGAATGGCAATCGTACTTTTTTCAATCTTTTTAGGGTACACTGCAAGTAATTTTTTCTTAGAAGTTATCGCTTTATGCCGAAATCTTTTCGTTAGCCTGTAAATTTTAAAAAAAGGTACTATTTTAAAAGCAAGGGTGTTATAATAGAAAAGATTTTGAGTAAGTGTATGCTCATTGGAATTTTTTGGAGGGAACAACAACATGGAAGAGATCATCGTAAGAGGTGGCAATCAATTAAATGGAACAGTAAGAATTGAAGGAGCTAAAAATGCTGTATTGCCTATTTTAGCTGCCAGTTTGTTAGCAGAAGAAGGTATTACGACATTAGACAACGTTCCGATTCTTTCTGATGTCTTCACTATGAATCAAGTGATTCGTCACTTAAATGTAGATGTAGATTTTGATGAACAAAAGAATCAAGTAACAATCGACGCTTCAAGACAATTAGAGATCGAAGCGCCTTATGAGTATGTTAGTCAAATGCGTGCTTCAATCGTTGTGATGGGACCGCTACTTGCTAGAAATGGACATGCAAAAGTGGCTATGCCTGGTGGATGTGCGATTGGTAAACGCCCAATCGATTTACATTTAAAAGGATTTCAAGCTTTAGGAGCAAAAATTATTCAAAAAAACGGCTATATTGAAGCAATTGCAGATGAATTGATCGGTAACACGATTTATTTAGATTTTCCTAGTGTAGGTGCTACTCAAAATATCATGATGGCTGCCGTAAAAGCAAAAGGAACAACCATCATTGAAAACGTAGCTCGCGAACCAGAAATCGTTGATTTAGCAAATATTTTGAATAAAATGGGTGCTCATGTCTATGGAGCGGGTACTGAAACAATGCGTATCGAAGGCGTTGATCATTTACATGCAGTCAACCATTCAATCGTACAAGATCGTATCGAAGCTGGTACCTTTATGGTCGCTGCTGCAATGACAGAAGGCAATGTACTGATTGCTGATGCTATCTCTGAACATAACCGCCCATTGATTTCTAAATTGATCGAAATGGGTGCAGAAATCATTGAAGAAGAAGGCGGAATCCGTGTCATCGGACCAAAACATATCTTACCTACAGATGTAAAAACGATGCCTCATCCTGGTTTCCCTACAGATATGCAAGCGCAAATGACAGCCATCCAATTAGTGGCAGAAGGTACAAGCGTAGTGACTGAAACAGTTTTTGAAAATCGTTTCCAACATTTAGAAGAAATGCGCCGTATGAACGCCCACGTCAAAATCGATGGAAATGTAGCAATCATGGATGGAAACCATGAATTGCAAGGTGCGGAAGTGTATGCAACAGACTTGCGTGCAGCAGCAGCATTAGTTTTAGCTGGCTTGAAAGCAAATGGAATCACACGTGTCCGCAACTTGAATTATCTAGACCGTGGCTATTATAACTTCCATATCAAACTACAAAAATTAGGTGCAGATGTTGAACGTGTAGACATGGATCAAACTCCTGCTGAAAAAACAGCACAAACGATTGCATAAGGAAGTGACTGAATGAGTAACCAACGATATATCTTATTAACTCTGATAAAGATTTTAGTGGTGATCTTATTGCTTATCCTTCTTTTTGTAGCCGGAACGATGATTGGATATGGTGTCATCGGTGGTGGCAATCCATTTAAAGTATTTCAACCAAGCTTGTGGATTCATATTCGAGACTTTTTTCATTGATAATTAATTACGGTGGTTCTAGTCGATAGGAAATGAGCCATGAAGCAGCATAGGATAAAAGAAAACAGAAGGGAACGTTGACTTTAGTCGCGGTCCCTTTTTTTAGTAAAAGAAAAGAAGGAATCTAGTTGATGAAGAAGATATTGATTTATTTAGTTAGAGGATATCAGCGTTTTATTTCGCCTGCATTTCCTCCTAGTTGCCGCTATTACCCAACTTGTTCTAATTATATGATAAAAGCAATTCAAACTCATGGTGCGCTAAAAGGGACGGTAATGGGGACGGCTCGGATCTTACGCTGTCATCCCTTTGTCAAAGGCGGCATCGATTATGTACCTTTGACCTTTCAATTAACGAGAAATAAGAAAGATAAAAAAGAACCAGATTATAAAAAGGTTGTGAAAAATACGGGTAGCACTGAGCAATAAAGAAACAATTTGGAAAATAGCTTCCCATATTTTGCAAAATTGTGAGTTATTGCCGAAGTGCTGGATTTTGAACACCGTCAAAAAAGGTTGTGAAAAATACGGGTAGCATTGGGCAATAAAGAAAAGAGAGAGTGACTATCAAAGCAACGACTTCATGACTACATATATGGAGGTCAAAAATGATTGAAGAACTCAATAAGATAGATTTACCATGGTCTTTGTTATTAGATGCAGATCCTGATAAAGAAAAAGTTCAGGTATATGTTTCAAAGGGGAACGGCTGGATATGGAAAGAAAAAGAAAAAACAATAGGTATACTGATCTATATAGTAAGGGAAAAAGAATTCGAAATCGTTAACGTAGCTGTAGAACCTTCGCATCAAGGAAAAGGGATTGGTGGGAAACTCCTTGAGACAGCTTTTCAGAAGCTTTCACAACTTGCTTCCAGTCAAACTCAGATCATCGTACGAACCGGCAGTACTAGCAGTGCTGCGTTACATCTCTATCAAAAAATGGGCTATGTGGAGATTGGTCGAGTCAAAGATTATTTTATCCATCATTATTCTAAACCGATTTTTGAGAACGGAGAACAATTGCGAGATCAAGTGATTTTAGCAATTCACTTACACAAAACCAGCTTTAACGAATAGACTTGTGATCCGAGAAAATGCTTTCAAATACTGAAAATATACATTACAATAGCTTTAGCAAGCAAAAAGGAGAATATTTTTATGGGGATATTAGTTTTTGATTTTGGCGGGTCGGCTGTCAAATATGGTTGTTGGGATAGTAAAGATGTCAAAGGCAAGGGCCAATTTACAACGCCTGAATCTTGGGAAGAAATGAAAGCGCAATTATTACAAGTCTATAAAGACATGAGTCTTTCCTTTGAAATTGAAGGAATTGGGATCAGCTCACCTGGAGTAGTGAATAATGAGAAACAGGTAATTGAGGGCATCAGTGCGATTCCTTATATTCATGGCTTTAATATTTTTAGAGATTTGGAAACTTTGTTTCAACTTCCGGTAACGATTGAAAATGACGCCAACTGTGCCGGAATGGCTGAGTTTTATGAAGGAGCTGCTCGTGATTATCAAGATGTTGCTTTTGTCGTGGTAGGAACTGGGATCGGCGGGGCGATGTTCACGAAAGGCCAAATCAATAAAGGTGCACATCTTTATGGTGGAGAATTCGGTTTGATGTTCTTAGAGGGCGATCAGACATTTAGTAAACTTGGTACAGCCGTACAGATGGCTTGGCGGTATTGTGAACGCAAAGGAGTCGATAAGAATACTTATACCGGAAAAGACGTCTTTGAATTAGCAGAAACCGGGGATGAAATAGCAAAAGAAGAAGTTGAGAGTTTTTATACGTACCTTGCAAAAGGTTTATTCAGTATCCAATTTTCATTCGATCCGGAAGTTATCGTATTAGGCGGTGGTGTTTCTGCAAAGGATGGGCTCATTGATGAGATCCAAAGTAGAATGAAGAAGTTGACAGATCAATTCGACCTGCATGATTTCGAGCCACAGATCCTATTGTGTGAATACAGAAACGATGCTAATCTTGTAGGCGCAGCGGCCAACTATATCGCTATAGGTCAAGGGGAGAATGAAGAGCTTTAGAGAAGTCGCCTCTTGTATAAAAGAAGATGAAATGGACAAGAGATTTTTACCTAAGGAATGTTTTATTGGCTGCAATATGATAAAATGTCTGAGAGGTGAAAATGATGTCAAAAAAAAATAAAGATATTGAAGTGCGTATCGAAGAAGTAAAAAAAGATATCAAAGGTAAGAATTATGAAGTCACTCAGTTATTTATAGGGAAAAAAATGATTGGTGAAATTTTAGCCTATGGACCAAAAGAATATGAAATTTTCTTTGGTGAAGAAGATTTTGGGAAAGAAAAAAGTCTTGAAAATGCGATAGAAACAGTGATTCGTCACTGGAATCTGCACGAATAAAAAAATATCAAAAAAACTTTCAATAAAGGGTTGCAAAAATCTGGAAAATTAGGTATTATAACTAAGTCAGGTTGATACAAACCTTTC